>CAXUNA010000008.1:23067-26806 GCA_964252095.1 uncultured Jatrophihabitans sp.
GCCCCCCCCCACTTCCACCCCGGGCCCCCCCGGGGGGGGGGGGGGGCCGGGTGCCCCCCGCCCCGCCCCCCCGCGCCCGTCAGGACACGTTCAACGCCGACCGTCGCGGTTCCCACTGCGGCGGCCGGCGTCGTTCCCGACCGGGTCCACCCGCGTCGCACGGAGGTGCTCGTAGACCACCGACGTGCGCACGTCGGCGATCTCGGCGCGCTCGGTCAGCCGGTCGATGACGAACGCGTACAGGCTCTCGTTGTCGGCCACCGCGACGTGCACGAGGAAGTCCTCGTTCCCCGAGGTCACGAACACGCCGAGCACCTCCGGCAGCGCCGCCACCCACTCGCGGAAGGCCTCGATCACCCGCCGCGACGGCGGCCGGATCCGCACCGCGATGATCGCCTGGACGGGCCGGCCGATCGCCGCGAGGTCGAGGTCGAGCACCGCGCCGCGGATCACCCCGCGGTCGGCGAGTGCGCGCGTCCGCTCCGAGGCCGTGCTGGCGGAGACCCCGACGGTGGCCGCGACATCGCGGTTGGTCCGCCGTGGATCGTCCTGCAGCGCGGCCAGGATCGCCCGGTCGACCTGGTCGAGGTCCGGTGTCATCGCGATTCGGCCGGACGACGTACGGAGTTCTGGCGTCGGTGCATGTCATCTGTATAGCGTTGGAGCGTGACCTCCGCACCCCTGCCGGCACGGGTCGGCTTCGACCCGGACGAGATCCTCACCGCCGAACCGACCCGCGCCGCGCGGCTGAAGTGGGTGGTGGTCGTCGACGCGACCCTGCCGGCGGGCCTCGCCGTCAACGCCGCGGTCTGCGTCGCCGCAGCCACCCAGGCCCACGTCACCGGGCTGCTCGGGCCCGACGCCGTCGACCCGGCCGGTGGCGTCCACCCCGGCCTGCCGTGGGCCGGCTGCAGCGTCCTCGGCGCGGACGCCGCGACCCTCGCGGCGCTGCGCGAGAAGGCCTCGGGCAGCGCCGACGTGTTCGTCGCCGACATGCCCGAGGCCGCCCAGCTGACCCGTGTCTACGACGAGTACCGCGAGACGGTCGCCGCGACCGCCGCCGCGGACCTGCGTCTCTACGCCGTCAGCCTGGTCGGGCCGAGGAACCGCGTGGCGAAGCTCGTGAAGGGGCTCGAGCTGCTGGGCTGAACCGGGTGCCGCACCGACCGGTCAGGAGGTCATCGGCACGTTGAGGACCTCGCCGGACTCGATCTGCTCCTCGTCGTCGCGGACCGCGGCCAGCACCTTCGCGATCGGTTGGGCGGTCGCCACGGCCCAGTAGTACATGACGAGGCCGAAGGCGATGACGACGACGAGGTCGGTCCACTCGCCGGCGAAGCCGTTGTCGAAGTCGTTGGTGCCGCCGTACTCGCCGAAGTGACCGATGATGGTCGCGCCCGCGAGCCACGGCACCACCCAGTACCCGTACCGCAGCACGCTCGGGTCGAAGCTGCGCTTGACCGCCGCGCCGAGGAACCACAGCACGAGTCCGACGGCGATCGCGATGTCGAGCTTCCACTCGTACTCGAAGCCGCCCCAGTAGAGGAGCAGGTTCGCGGACACGAACGCGATGGGCAGCAGCACCGAGGGGATCGGCATGCGGTAGGAGCGCGGCCGGTCGGGATCGCGCTTCTTCAGGGCACCCAGCGCCACCGGGGCGAAGGCGTACATGATCGCGGTGGCACCGGTGACGATGTTGACCAGCTTCGACCAGCTCGGGAACGGCCCGAAGCAGATCAGGCCGATCAACGCCGAGACGAGGATCGACCACACCGGCACGCCACGCTTGTTCGTCGTCGCGAGCTTGGTCGGCAGTTCCGGCATCTCGCCGAGCGCGTAGGTGAGGCGCGCGGTGGTGCCGACGTAGACGATGCCGGTGCCGGTGGGCGAGACCACGGCGTCGATGATGAGCACGACCGCGAGCCAGCCCGCGCCGACCGCGAGGGCGAGGGTGTACCAGGCGCCGTAGTCGGCGCTGGCGCCGTGGACGCCGAGCGGGTGGGTCCAGTCCTTCGCGACGTCGGCCGGCTTGACCCCGACGATGAACGCGGCCTGCAGCAGGAGGTAGAGCCCGGCACCGATCGCCATCGCGACCAGGATCGCGCGGGACAGGTCCTTCTGGGGGTTCTTCGCCTCGCCGGCCAGTTGCACCGCCTGTTCGAACCCCTGCAGAGCGAAGACCACGCCGATGGGCAGGGCGGCGAAGATGCCGTGCACGCCGTACGGCATGAAACCGCCGCCCGCGCTGAAGTTGCCCAGGTGGAACGACGAGGTCGCCACTGTGACGACCGCGAGCAGCGGCACGATCGTCTTCCAGATGACGATCCAGGTGTTGCTCTCCGACATGAACTTGGCACCGGCCAGGTTGATGGCGGTGAACAGCACCATGCCGATCGCGGCGATGATCAGCCCGCGGGTGTTGAGCAGTCCCGCGCTGGGGCCGTCGGCGTAGAGCATCGGGAAGTGCTGCCCGATCCAGCCCACGCTGTTGACGTAGGTGATGGCGCCGAGGATCTCGATGGGGGCGATGGCGACGGCCTGCAGCCAGGACGACCAGGCGGCGATGAAACCTGCGAAGGAACCGTGGGAGAAGAAGGGGAACCGCCCGGTGCCGCCGGCGACCGGGTAGGCCGCACCGAGTTCGGCGAACACCAGCGCGAGGATCGACAGCATCGCCGCCGCGAGCACCCACGCGAGGATCGCCGCCGGTCCGGCGACCTGCGTCGCGGTCAGGGCACTGAGCAGCCACCCGGACCCGATGATCGAGCCCAGCGAGACGAACATCAAGCCCCAGAAGCCGACCGTCCGCTGCAGGCCGACGTTCGAGGCGGGAGCGGACGTGGTCGGAGCAGCCATGGGAGGTCTCCTGCCTGAAGCGGGTGTCGCGGGTCCGCAAGCGTTTCTGGATGAACAGTGGGCGTCAAGATCTCCGTGTAACCATCGCGTTTCTGATCCCGATGAGCGCGTTCTGCACCGCCGTGCCGAATGTGTTGCACTGTGCAACTCTGACCGGACCTTGATGTGTGCGGGTTCGGCGTGAGGTCGGTCGCTCAGCCTGCAGGCGTGCAGGAGTCGCCGAAACCAGCGGCCGTGAGCGCGGCGAACGTGTCCGGTCCGGCCGCCGCGCCGACACCGTCGGCCGCGCCGGCCACTGGGACGACGGGCAGGTCACGCACGGTCACCCCGCCCGGGGCGAGGTCGAGCAGCCCGGTCAGCCCGGTCGTGGAATCGACCCGCAGGCCGCCGGTCACGGTCCAGGCGAGCCGCTGCAGCGTCCACGGCGCCCGCGCGCGGTGGACGGCACGTGCGAGCGCGTCGAACACCTCGCCCACCGACGTCGTACGCCGTGCGGTCCCCGCGGTGTCGTCCACCGGGGTCCACCGGTCCCCGACCAGGGTCTCGGGGTGACGGGAGCGGACGAGGGCGAGCGCCTGGATGCCGTCGAGGCGGACCGCACCGGCGCGGGGGAGGTCCAGGCCGCTCCCGGAGTCGCGGACCGGCGCGGGGACCTCGACCGTGACACCGCCGACGGCGTCGACGGCACCGGCGAAGGCCGACATCCCGAGCACGACGAGGTGCGTCACGGGGACGTGCAGCGTGCGGCACAGGCCGTCGACGAGATCCTGCGGCTGCGGGAGGAGCAGGGCGAGCCGGCTCACCACGCCGACGCGCGGGCTGACCAGGACGTCGCGGGGGATCGACACGGCCGTCGTCCGGCCATGGTCGATGTGCAGTGCAA
>CAXUNA010000009.1:0-15004 GCA_964252095.1 uncultured Jatrophihabitans sp.
CGCCAACGCGCCTGCGGTGATTCCGGTCCAGATCTTCGCCATGTCACTTCTTCCGTCGAGCGGCCGCCGGGTCGTGCCGTGGCCGGTGGGCCGGCCGGACGGATGTCCGGCGGGCTACCTCCACCCTCCCCATCCCTGAACGCGTTCAACCGACGCGACGGCCGCCCCGCCCGCTGTCGCCGGTCACACCCGGCGGACGATCGGTCCCACCGCACGACACGTCACGAACCGGGGAGCACCTCATGGCCGTCACGAGCACGCGCACGTCGGCGACACCGGCCGCGGTCTGGGACGTCCTCCGCGACGGGTGGATGTACAGCAACTGGGTGGTGGGGACGTCGCACATGCGCGCGGTCGGGGCGGCGTGGCCCGAGGTGGGCAGCAAGCTGTTCCACGCCTCGGGGCTGTGGCCCGCCGTCCGGCGGGACGAGACCGAGGTCGTGGAGGCCGAGCCGGGCACCCGGTTGGTCCTCGTGGCGAAGGCACGGCCGGTCGGCACGGCGCGGGTCGTGGTCGAGTTGCGCCCGGAGGAGACCGGCACCCGCATCACGATGACGGAGGCACCGCTGTCGGGCCCGGGGAAGTGGCTGCACAACCCCGCGGCCGATCTGATCCTGAAGCGTCGCAACGACGAGGCGCTCGCCCGGCTCAGTGCGTTGGCAGAACGACGTCGGGTGCCTCGGGACTGACCGCGGCGTCGGGAGGACCGTTGCGCGGGGCAACGTTGTTCACCGCGTCCGGCGCGGAGGAACCGTGCCGGCGGCGTCGGTGCAGGTCGAGCAGGTGGACCGCCGCGTAGCCGAGGTAGAGCAGGTGGCGACGTTCCGCCTCGGTGAGGACCCGTGGCTCGTGCGAGGCGATGCACAGCGTCCCGAGCGTGATGTCCTCGCGCCCGCGGAGCAGGGCAGCGGCGTAGAAGCGCACCTGGCCGAACTCGCCGTCGACGAACGGGTTGTCGGCCAACGTCGTTTCCTGCGTCGCGTCCGGGATCTCGATGATCGACGCCTCGCCGTGCCCGTCGAGGACCGCGGCGCAGAGGCTGTCCTCACGCGGTATCCGGGCGGGTACGGAGTCATCGGTGGCGGCCATCGTGGTCTGGGTGTCGGGCGTGATGACGTGAACGCCCGCGTAGGCGACGTCGAACAGCTGCCGGGTGGTCTCGACCAGGTCGTCGAGCGCGCGCAGGAGCCAACGGTCGCGCGCGTCCGGGTCGTCGTCCGGCCCGATCACCCCACCGTGCGGGTCGGGCAGGTGGTAGAGGAAGACGGCGTTGCGTTGCCGGAGTTCACGCAGGTGATCGTGCACGCCGGACCCCCCAGGGAAGTGCACGTCCGCCGGCCGGGCGGCCGGCAGCACACGTCGCAGCGGTCAGCCCGCGTGCAGCTCGAACCAGACGGTCTTGCCCGGCGGCGGTTCGGTGGGCACCACACCCCACGAGTTCGCCACGGCGTCGAGGATCGCCATCCCGCGGCCACCCACCGAGCCGGGCTGCGGCCGCCGCGGCCGCTCCGCGGCCTGCTCGGGGATCGCGACCCCGGTGTCGGCGACCGCGACGCCCATCCCGTACCGCGCCGACCACACGCGCAACGTGATGGTCGACCGACCGTGGACGACGGCGTTCGACACCAGTTCCGACACGAGCAACTGGGCGTCGTCGACGAGGTCGTCGGACAGGTGGTCGCGGTGGTCCGCCACGAACGTCCGCGCCAGGGACGGCGCGTGGGCGTCCGGTTCCAGCACCACGACGGCGTCGTCGATCCCGGCCTCGCCTTGAGCCTGGACCGTGGTCGCGTCGCGGTTGAACTGCACGAGCGCAAGTGTGCCCAGCGTGACGGGGTTCCACCGGTTGCGGGCCTCCGCGTCCTGCCGGTCTGCGCCGAGACCGGCAGGTAGCGTGCCTGCGTGCACCCGGACGAGGGCGCGCCGGTCGAGGCCGGCGACGAGCAGTGGTACCGCGCGGCGTTCCGGTCCACTCCGACCGCCTGCACGCTGTTGGACACCGACCTGCGGGTGGTCGACGTCAACGCGTCGTTCACCGTGGTGACCGGCCGGGAGGCCGCCGAGCTGGTCGGGAAGAACCTGTTCGAGGCGTTCCCGAACAACCCGGGGGCCGTGGGCGAGGACCACGCCGCCGCCGTGCGCGGGTCGCTGCAGCGGGCGCGTGACACCGGGGTGGCCGACGTGCTCACCGAGCTGCGCTACGACATCCCCGACGGCAACGGGTTCGAGACCCGCTACTGGAACGTCACCAACGTCCCGGTGCTCGACGACGACGGCCGGCTGGTCGGGCTGCTGAACCGGGTCGAGGACGTCACCGCGATCCTCGTCGAACGCGACGCCCGCGGGCTCGTCCAGGCGCAGGCGGCCGACCTGCAGGCCCAGGTCGCCGCAGCGCAGGCCGACCTGCTGGTGCGGGCGGCGGAACTGCAGCGCGTCAACGAGCGGCTGCGCCGGGCGAGCGACCACGACCGCAGCGTCGCGTCCGCCCTGCAGGAGGCGATGCTGACGCGGCTGCCGGAACCGGACCACCTGCACCTCACGGCCCGCTACCTCACGGCCGGCACCGAACAGGTCGGCGGCGACTGGTACGACGCCATCATCCTGCCGGGCGGCGCCACCACGGTGATGATCGGTGACGTCGTCGGCCACGACATCGACGCCGCCGGCCTCATGGGTCAGCTGCGGAGCATGCTGCGCGCGTTCGCGTGGGACTACGGCGAACCGCCGTCCCAGATCGTGGCCCTGCTCGACCGCTCGATGCGCGACCTGCGGATCGACACCCTCGCGACCCTCACCGTGCTGAGCATCGAGCAGGACGAGGCCGACGCCGCGGCCGGGATGCGCACGCTGCGCTGGACCAACGCGGGCCACCCGCCGCCGATCATGCTCGAACCGGACGGCACCACCGCGGTCCTGCACGGCGCCGCGAACGACCCCATGCTGGGCGTCCTGCCCGACGTCCGGCGGTCCGACCACACCCACCCGGCGTCACCCGGTTCGACGTTGCTGCTCTACACCGACGGCCTCATCGAGACCCGCGCCCACGACCTCGACCACGGGCTCGAGCTGCTGCGCGCGAGCCTGGAACGGCACGCCCGGCTGCCGACCGACGAGATGCTCGACGCCGTGCTGGCCGAGACCGTGGGCGACCACCCGCCCGACGACGTCGCGGTGCTCGCCGTGCGGTTCCACCCGGAGGACCGACCACGCCCCGCCGAGGCCGGGCCCTCGCACACCTGAGGCGGCGACGCGCACCGGCGCGGGTCCACGGCTCAGCCGGGTGCGTCCCGGAAGAGCACCGAGCCCTCGGCGGTGACCTCGTCGGCCTCGCGTTCGTCGAACCAGCTCACGCCCGGGCCGAGGTAGCGGAACAGGTGCCGCTGGCCGTACGCGAGCCCGATGACGACGCTGCGGGTGCCGTCGTGGTCGGGTTCGAGCGAGTCCAGCCCGGGCGTCCAGTTGTTGAACGTCCCGACCACGGACACCTCGCCGGGCGGATGACTGTCGTCGAGGGTGAAGCGGACCCGCATGTGGTCCGGGTCGGTGACGTCGATGTCCAGCGACATGGTGCGGTGCTCCTCGGGGTTCGTGCCTGCACCTGTGCGTACCCACCGTCGGACGACCCCTGACCGCTCGGCGTCCCCCCGGTTCGGGACCAAGGTCCCTACCCGTCGGCCGATCTCCACTTCACACTGAACACACGACCGGTCACGCGGCCCCCGCCGTCCGCCGGTCCCGACCGATCGACCCCCGACGAGAGGATCCGCCATGACCGCCCTGCTCGACACCAGCCCGATGACCACCGCCGTGCCCGCACCCGTGCCGACGACCTGGATGACCAGCGTCGCCGTCCTCGGCTCGGACGCACCCGCGATGGCCCACCTGCTGCACCAGCTCGCCGACCGGGTCGCCGAGCTCGGTGCCGTCGAGATCCACGACGTCGTCGTCACCCCCACCTCGCACCCCGGCGACAGCTCGACGGCCACCGTCTACTTCGTCGCCTGACCGCCGGTCAGCCGGCACCTCCCGTCCGGTCGTCGTGGTCTCCTCGACCACGGCGGCCGGTGCAGTGCGCCGCCTGTGGGGGCGGTGGACGACGGCCCCCCCCCCGGGGGGGGGGGGGGGGGGGGGGGGCCCCCGGGGGCCGCGGGGGGGGCCTGCGGGCTGCCCGGCGTCCACCGAGCCACCGGGACCAAAGACCCTGCCGCAGCAGGGGTTTCCCGGACGATCCTCGACCCGTGTACCTGACGACGACCGACCTGCCGCCTCCGGGACCACCCGCCCCGGACAGCGCCGTCGCCCGGGCGGTGCGGCACGGCGCGGTCCAGGCGCGGCACGCGCCGTCGGTACACAACACCCAGCCGTGGACGTTCGTCCTGGCCGAGGACTCGCTGACCGTGCGCCACGACTGGTCGCGCCGGCTCGCGGTGCTGGACCCCGCCGGCCGCCAGCTCGTGCTCAGTGCGGGGTGCGCCGTGTCCAACGTGCGGGTGGCGCTCGCCGCGGCCGGATGGGGCGCGGGCGTCGACCGCCGGTGCGACGGGCAGCGTCCCGCCGTGGCGGCGGCCGTCGTCGCCGACGCCGCGGTGCCGCCCGATCCCGGACTGGCTGCGCTCGACGAGTGGGTCACCCGGCGCCACAGCAACCGCCGGCGCCTCACCGCCGAACCGGTCGCACCGGACGTCGTCCGGCGGTTGCTCTCCGCCGCGGAGGCCGAGGGCGCGGAACTCCACGAACTCGCGGACGCCGACGACCGGTTGGCCGTGGCGCGGTTGTCGCAGCTCGCCGACCGGTGGGGCGACGAGGATCCGGCGTACCGCGCGGAGCTGCGGCACTGGGACACCGACGACGACCACCGCGACGTGCCGATGGTGTCCGCCCGGACGCTCCCGCAACGGACGACCTTCCTGCTCGCCACCCGCGCGGACACCCCGGCGGCGTGGGAACGCGCGGGCGAGGCGCTGCAACGGGTCTGGCTGGAGCTCACGCGGGCGGGCTACGTCGCGAGCCTGCACTCCCGGGTGGTCGAGACGCCGTACACCCGGGTCCGGCTACGGGACGAGCTCGGCCTCGCGACCCACCCGCACGTCCTGCTGCGGGTCGGTCGGGCGGCCCCGTCGGCCGCGACCCGCCGCCGACGGCTGTCGGAGCTGCTCGTGCACGCCCGGTGAGTGACGGGCGGTCCACCTCGCAGGCTCTAGCGTGGTCCACCGTGACCGACGACGGGACGGCCGGGGACGTCCTGCGGGCCGAGCACCGCGTCGAGGAGCTGCTCGCCGCCAACCGGTCGATCATCGCCGACCTCGAACTCCCGGTGGTGCTGCGGCGGATCGTGGAGTCCGCGTGCCGGATCTCCGGTGCGCGCTACGGCGCGCTGGGCGTCATCGACCCCGCCGGCCGCGCCCTCGACCAGCTCGTCACGGCCGGGGTGGACGAGGCGACGGTGCACGCGATCGGGCGGATGCCGGAGGGCAAGGGGCTGATCGGCGCCCTCATCGACGTCCCGGTGCCGATCCGGCTGGACCGGATCGCGAGCGACCCGCGGTCGGTGGGATTCCCCGCGAACCACCCGCCGATGTCGAGCTTCCTCGGCGTGCCGATCCGCGTCCGCTCCGAGGTGTTCGGCAACCTCTACCTCGCCGAGTCCGAGTCCGGCAGCTTCAGTGCCGACGACGAGCAGCTCGTCACCGCACTGGCGGCGACGGCGGGCGTCGCGATCGAGAACGCGCGGTTGTTCGCCCGGGCCGAGCAACGCCGGCAGTGGCTGGAGGCGTCGGCGGTCATCACCCGGCAACTGCTCGCGCTGGAGGGCGAGGACCCGCTCGCCCTCATCGCGCGGCAGGCCCGCACGATCGCCGGCGCCGATCTCGTGACGGTGGTGCTGCCCACGGTCGATCCGGACGCGCTGCTCGTCGAGGTGACGGCGGGCGCGGGCGCGGAGCACCTCGCGGGGTACACCTACGCCCGGCACGGCAGCCTGGTCGGCGACGTGCTGGCGGGTGGCCGGCCGCTGTCGTTGGTCGACGCCAGCGGCGGAACCTGGCCGTGGCACCAGTCGGCGGCGATGCAGGTCGGCCCGGCGATGGTGCTGCCGCTCGCCGGCGCCGAGGGTCCCCGTGGCGCACTCGCGATCGGGCGGGCGGTCGGCGCGCCGCCGTTCGACGACGACGACCTCGCCATGGCCAGTGCCTTCGCGAACCAGGCCGCGCTCGCGCTCGAGCTCGCGGACGCCCGGGCCGACCAGTTGCGGATGGAGGTGTTGGAGGACCGGGACCGCATCGCGCGCGACCTGCACGACCACGTCATCCAGCGGCTGTTCGCCATCGGCCTGAGCGTGGAGGGGATGGCCGCGCGTAGCAGGGATCCCGCGAGCGGTGAGCGGTTGTCGCGGGTCGTCACCGACCTCGACGCCACGATCGCGCAGATCCGCACCTCGGTGTTCGAGCTGCGCGGCCCGCGAGGCGTGGGTGGCCCGAGCGCGCGGCGGCAGCTGCTCGACGTCGTCGCCGAGGTGACACCGTTGCTCCGTGCAACGCCGGCGGTCCGGTTCGCCGGGCCGGTCGACACCGTCATCGACGACGCCGCACTGGCCGACCTGCTCGCCACCGTGCGGGAGGCGCTCACCAACGTGGCGCGGCACGCCGGGGCCGAGCAGGTCCAGGTGACGGTCGAGGTCGACAGCGGCCGCGCGGTGCTGGTCGTCGAGGACGACGGCGTGGGGATGGGACCCGGCGGCCGCCGCAGCGGTCTGGCCAACCTCCGGACACGCGCCGAACGTCACGGCGGCACCCTGGAACTCGACACGGTCCACGCACCGCCCGCGCGGGAGGGAACGCGACTGACATGGTCGATCGACCTGCACTGACACCGGAAACCCCTGCATCGATCAGGGTCTTCCTGCTCGACGACCACGAGGTGGTCCGCCGTGGGCTCGCCGACCTGTTCGGCGCCACCGACGACCTGCGCGTCGTCGGTGAGGCCGGGACCGCGCGGGAGGCGTTGGACCGCATCCCCGCCACCCGACCCGACGTCGCCGTGCTCGACGCCCGGTTGCCGGACGGCAGCGGCATCGACGTGTGCCGGGACATCCGCTCCGCGTTCCCCGAGGTGCGGTGCCTGGTGCTCACCTCGTACGACGACGACGACGCCGTGTTCGCCGCGGTGATGGCGGGTGCCTCGGGTTACCTGCTCAAGGAGGTCCGCGGCGCGAACCTCGTCGAGGCGGTGCGTGAGGTCGCGGCCGGCCGTTCCCTGCTCGACCCGTCGGTGACCGCGCACCTGCTGCAGCGGTTGCGGGCCGGCGAACGGCGCGACCCGAAGGCGGAGTCGCTGACCGAGCGGGAGCGGGCGATCCTCGACCTCATCGCGGACGGCCTCACCAACCGGCAGATCGGGGAGCGGCTGTTCCTCGCCGAGAAGACGGTGAAGAACTACGTGTCCGGGCTGCTCGCCAAGCTCGGGATGGAACGGCGCACCCAGGCTGCGGTCTACGGGGCCCAGCTGCGGGAGGAGTAGCTCGCGGGCAGACAGGTGAACCGCGGTTCACTAGACTGCGGCCATGACGTCGCGACTGCGGGCAGCGCCGGGCACGCCCCCGGTGGCCACCCGACGCCGTGACCCGGGGCGCAAGCAGCAGATCCTCGAGGCGGCGGCGCAGCTGTTCGCCCAGAGCGGTTTCCACGCCGTGTCGATGGAGGACATCGGTGCGGCGGTGGGCATCACCGCCTCGGCGATCTACCGGCACTTCGACAGCAAACCCGCCGTGCTGGTCGCGATGTTCGACCGTGTCATCGACCGGTTGCTCTCGGAGGGCCAGCTCGTCGCGGCCGACACCGGAGCGGATCCCCGTGCGTCGTTGGATGCACTGATCGCCGGTCAGATCGCGTTCGTCGTCGACGACCGCGACGTCGCGCAGGTCTACTTCCGCGAGATCGCGAACCTGCCGACGGCCGACCAGCGCAACCTGCGCCGCAAGCAGCGGTTGTACCTCGAGGAGTGGGTGCACCTGCTCACCGAGTTGCGTCCGGAACTCGACGACCTCACGGCGCGCACCCTCGTGCACTGCGCGATCGGCGCCATCCAGTCCAGCTTGCAGCACGCGTCGGGGCTGCCCGACGACGCGCTGCGCGAGGTGCTGCGGCGGGCGGCGGGTGACGTGCTCACCGGTCACAGCCGTCCGGCCGGGAGATCGACAGGGAAGGGGAGCTGACACGGTGTTCGTCGACGGAAACCTCGGTACGCGCGAGGGTCTCGGCACGGTCGCGGGGGAGGTCGTCGCCGCGGAGGAGATCGGTTACGACGGGGTGTGGACCACCGAGATGGACCACGACCCGTTCCTCCCGCTGGCACTGGCGGCCGACCACTCACCGCACCTCACGCTCGGGACCGGCGTCGCCGTGGCGTTCGCCCGCAACCCGATGACGGTGGCCGTGCAGGCGATGGACCTGCACACGTTCAGTGAGGGCCGGACCATCCTCGGGCTGGGCTCACAGATCAAGCCCCACATCGAGCGGCGGTTCAGCATGCCGTGGTCGGAACCCGCGGCGCGGATGCGGGAGTTCGTCCTGGCGCTGCACGCCGTCTGGGACGCCTGGCAGGGCGGCACCCGGCTGGACTTCCGCGGGGACTTCTACCGTCACACCCTGATGACGCCGATGTTCTCGCCGCCGCCGAGCACCGTGGGTGTCCCGCCGGTCATGATCGCCGCCGTGGGGCCGTTGATGACCCAGGTCGCCGCGGAGGTCTGCGACGGGATCATCGTGCACGGCTTCACCACCGAGCGGTACCTGCGCGAGGTCACGCTGCCCGCGATCGAGCAGGGGCTGGCCCGCTCCGGCCGTTCACGCAGGGACTTCTCGGTGGTCTACCCGGGGCTGGTGGCGGTCGGGGACACCGAGGAGTCGCTCGCCACCGCGTCGCACGCCGTCCGGGCGCAGCTCGCGTTCTACGGCTCCACCCCGGCCTACCGCGGCGTGCTCGACCGGCACGGGTGGGGCGACGTCGCCGACGAGCTCCACGCGCTGTCCAAGCGGGGGGAGTGGGAGACCATGACCACGCTGTTCGACGACGAGATGCTCCGGACCTTCGCCGTGGTCGGCGACCCCGCGAGCGTCGGCGCCGCACTGCGCGAACGGTTCGGCGACGTCATCGACCGCTTCACCGTCTACGCGCCCTACCCGATGGCCCAGGACCTCCACCCCGACCTCGGCGCGGCGGTCAAGGCCTATAACTCGCCGTTTTTGTGTATCCAGGCCGCCTGGGGCGGCCTCGATACACAAAATCGGGCTGTTTTCAGGTGCGGTAGAGGTCGGCGTGGTCGCGGCGGACGACGTGCTTCTGGATCTTGCCGGTCGAGGTCTTCGGCAGTGCCTCGACGACGACGACCGCCTTCGGCACCTTGTAGCCGTCGAGACGTTCCTTGAGCGCCGCGACGACCCTCGCCTCGTCGAGGGTCGCACCGGCGCGGGGGACGACGAACGCGGTGATCGCCTCGCTCCAGCGCTCGTGCGGCAGCCCGACCACGACGGCTTCGGCGATGTCGGGGTCGGCCGCGTAGAGCGCGCGTTCGACCTCCATCGAGGCGACGTTCTCCCCGCCGGTCTTGATGACGTCCTTGCTGCGGTCGGTGAACCAGAGCACGCCGTCGTCACCGAAGCGGCCGATGTCGCCGGAGTGGAACCACCCGTGCTCGAAGGCGGCCTCGGTCGCCTCGGGGTTCTTCAGGTACCCGGTGAGCGCGTGCGGGCCGCGGTACACGATCTCGCCGGTCTCCCCGGTCGGCAGCAGCACGCCGTCCGCCATGATCGCCACCTGGACGTTGACCACCGGCGTGCCCACCGCGCCGCGGTGCGTGCGTTGGTGCTCGGGCCGGAAGATCGTGACGGTCGGGCTCATCTCGGTCTGGCCGAACAGCAGGAAGAAGTCGCAGTCGAACCGGTCGAGGCAGGCGTCGAGCTGCGCGTCGGGCATCGGCGCCATCGCGTAGCAGCACCGGCGCAGCGAGCTCAGGTCGGCGTCGGCGATCGCCGGGTGGTCGAGCATCCCGCGGTACATCATGGGCAGACCGAAGATCTGCGTGATCCGCTCGGCCGGGATCAGCGCGAGCAACCGGCCGGCGGCGAAGGCCCGCTCGATGTACAACGTCGCGCCGAGCATGACCGCCGGCGTGCAGAAGCAGTTCAGCTGCGCCGTGTGGAACATCGGCAGCATCGCGACCATCCGGTCCTCGGCGCGGAACTGCGCCTCGATGCACATCGTCATCGACTCGAGGTAGATCGCGGTGTGGTTGCCGACCACGCCCTTCGGGGCCGCGGTGGTGCCGCTCGTGTAGAGGTAGGTGAGCGGGTCGCGGTCGCCGACGACGTGCTCGGGTGCGGTGTCGGGGGCGTCGCCGACGAACGCCTCGAGCGTGGGCCAGCCGTCGGAGCCGGGCTCGGTGTGCCAGTCGGCACCGGTGCCCGGTGCAACGATCACGTCGGCCACGGCGGGGACCTCCGCGATCGCCGACCCGTAGACCGCGACCAGCTGCGACTCGATGACGATCCCGCGCGCCTCGGAGTGCCCGAGGACGTAGGCAGCCTCCGCCGGCTGCCACGCCAGGTTGACCGGCACGCAGACCACGCCGAGCTTGGCGCAGGCGTAGTACACCGTGAGGAACTCGATGCTGTTGCCCGAGGCGAGCGCCAGGGCGTCGCCGCGCGCGTACCCACGGTCGTCGAGCCGGTTCGCCAGCCGGTTCACCGTGCGGTCGAACTCGGCGTACGTGACCCGGCGGCCGTCACCCACCAGCGCCGTGCGGTCCGGGTACCGCGCCGCGGTGCGGGTGAGACTGTCCCCGACGTTGACGCGGTGCAGCAGGTTGTCGTGCAGCTCGGACGTGTCGGTCACGAGGTGGATCCCTCGAACGTCTCGGCGTAGCTCGCCCGCAGCTTGTACTTCAGCACCTTCCCCCCGATGGTCTCGGGGAGTTCGTCGACGAACAGGACGCCCTTGGGGGTCTCGTAGCCGGCGAGCCTGGTGCGGCAGAACTCGATCAGCTCGGCCTCGGTGGGTTCCGCGTCGTCGGCCGCGACGACCACCGCGGTGACCGCCTCGCCCCACCGCGCGTGCGGCAGCCCGATGACGACCGCCTTGGCCACGCCGGGATGCAGGTTCAGCACCGACTCGACCCGCAGGCTGGACACGTTCTCCCCGCCGGTCTTCACGATGTCCTTGTAGCGGTCGAGCATGATGCGCAGGCCGTCGTCGTCGAAGGCGCAGCTGTCGCCGGAGTGGAACCAGCCGTCGCGGAAAGCGGTCCTCGTCGCTGCCTCGTCCTTGTAGTAACCCGCCATCATCGACGGCGAGCGGTACACGGCCTCGCCCGCGATCCCGGCCTTGCCCCACAGGTCCTCGCCGACCGGGTCGAGCACGGTGGAGGCGAGGATCGGGCTGGGGATGCCGACGTAGTTGTCCCGCGGCGCGGTGCGTTCGTAGAGCTCCCGCCACTTGTCGGGCCAGAACCGGTGGCACGAGATCGACTCGGTCTGGCCGAAGATCTCGAACGCCAGCAGGTCCTCGCCGCAGTGCTGCTTCATCGACGCCAGCACGGCGGGAGCCAGTTCCGCCCACCCGTAGACGACGACGCCGAGCGGGTGCGCGTCGAGGTCGGGCCGCGTCGTGAGCGTGGCGTCCATCGCGCCGACCATGGCGGGCGACCCCGCCCACCACGCGGTGATCCTCTCCTCGGCGATCATCTCGGCGAGCGCCGTCGGCTCCGGACGCCGGCACAGCACCAAACTGCCGCCGGACAGGAAGACCGAGTACGTGAACGGCTGATCACCGACGTGGTAGATCATGGGCAGACCGGTGCCGACGCGCAGGTCGGACTCGAACCGCAGGCCGCGGGTCAGTGACAACGCGAAGCCGAACCCCGCCATGTAGCTGGTGGTGTGCGAGATCATCACGCCCTTGGGCAACGCGGTGGTGCCCGAGGTGAACAGGATCTCCCAGATGTCGTCGCCGTGGATCTCGACGTCGGGCTCGGTCGAGGACTGGCCCGCCTCGAACTGCGCGAACGTCGGCGACCCCGCGACGGCGTCACCGCCGATCGGGATCGTCACCGCGACCTCGACCCCGGCCGCGGTCAACGGACCCTCGGCGCGCGGCCACAACTCGGCGTCGACGACCACCGCGGCGGGTTCCACCAGCGCGGTCATCGCCGCGATCATGTCCGGCGCCATCGAGGGGTTGACCGGCGCTGCCACCAGGCCGGCCTTCGCGAGGCCGAGCTTGGTGAGGTAGGCCTCGACGGAGTTCTCGCAGAACAGCATGACCACGTCGCCGCGCCGCAGTCCGCGGGCCAGGAACCCGTTCGCGATCCGGTTGGCCAGCTCGTCGGCCTGCCGGTAGGTGAGGACCTCGTAGGCGGGATCGGAGAAGGCGCCCGGGCGCCCCCGGATCGCCTCCTTGTCGGGCAGGCTCCAGGTGAGCCGTTCGAGCAGGTCGCCCACGCTCGTCCGCTCCCACCGGTGCACCGCGCGCCGGTGGTGCAGGCTGGTGACGTCGAACTCCGGATCCACGGCTCGTCCTCTCTGACGAAGCGACCGCCGACGGGCCGGCAGATGTGACCCGTCGTTCACAGTGCGGCTCACTGTAGGTCCCGGCCCCCATCGGACGGAAGACCAACGGACAGGTCCAGTCCGAACTCTTGACCGCACTTGGCAGCGAAGTGAACGACGGTTAACATCGGCGGCACCACGTCAGCGAGGTCGGGGGAGGTCTGCGGTGCCGGTGATCCGGTCGACGGTCGACACCACGTCCGAGGAGTACGTCCGCAACCGGCGCACCCAGCTCGCCGCGATCGCCGCGCTCGACGAACAGCTGGAGCTGGCCCGCGCCGGTGGTGGCCCGCGCTACGCCGAGCGGCACCGCACGCGCGGCAAGCTGCTCGCCCGCGAGCGCATGGAACTGCTGGTCGATCCCGACTCGCCGTTGCTCGAGCTCTCGAGCCTCGCCGCGTGGGGCACCGAGTTCACCGTCGGCGCCAGCATCGTCACCGCGATCGGCGTGGTCTCGGAGGTGGAGTGCGTGATCATCGCCCACGACCCCACCGTCCGCGGCGGCGCGATGAACCCCTACACGCTGCGCAAGAACCTGCGCGCGCTGGAGATCGCACGTCGTAACCGGCTGCCGGTGATCAACCTGGTCGAGTCCGGCGGCGCCGACCTCCCCACCCAGTCGGACCTGTTCGTCAACGCCGGCAAGATCTTCCACGACCTCACCGAGTTGTCCTCGATGGGCGTCACCACCATCGCGCTGGTCTTCGGCAACTCAACGGCCGGCGGCGCGTACGTGCCGGGCATGTGCGACTACTCGGTGCTCGTCGACGGGCGGGCCAAGGTCTTCCTCGGCGGTCCGCCGCTGGTGAAGATGGCCACCGGCGAGGAGTCCGACGACGAATCCCTCGGCGGTGCCGACATGCACTCGCGGGTCTCGGGCGTTGCCGACCACTTCGCGGTCGACGAGCTCGATGCGATCCGGATCGGGCGGCAGATCGTCGCCGACCTGCACTGGAGCAAGCGTGGTCCCGGCCCCACCGAGCCCGCCGACGAGCCGGTGTACGACCCCGAGGAGCTGCTCGGCATCGCCTCCGGCGACTTCCGCGTGCCGTTCGACCCGCGCGAGGTGCTCGCCCGGGTCGTCGACGGGTCGCGGTTCAGTGAGTACAAACCGCGTTACGGCACCAGCCTGGTCACGGGCTGGGCGTCGGTGCACGGCTTCCCCGTCGGGGTGCTGGCGAACGCGCGCGGCGTCCTGTTCAGCGAGGAGGCCAAGAAGGCCAGCGAGTTCATCCTGCTGGCCAACCAGACCGACACGCCGCTGGTCTTCCTGCAGAACACCACCGGGTACATGGTCGGGGCGCGCTACGAGCAGGGCGGGATCATCAAGGACGGCGCGAAGATGATCAACGCGGTGACGAACTCCGACGTCCCGCACATCACGATGAACATCGGGGCCTCGTTCGGCGCGGGCAACTACGGCATGTCGGGCCGCGCGTACGACCCGCGCCTGATGTTCGCCTGGTCCAACGCCAAGCTCGCCGTCATGGGCGCCCAGCAACTCGCGGGCGTCATGTCGATCGTGGGCAGGGCGGCCGCCGAGTCCGGCGGCCGACCGTTCGACGAGGAGGCCGACATCGTCCGCACCCGCGCCATCGAGGCGCAGATCGAGGCCGAGTCCCACGCTTTCTTCATCTCCGCCCGGCTCTACGACGACGGTGTGATCGACCCCCGCGACACCCGCACGGTTCTCGGGATGTCCCTGTCCGCCGCGCACTCCGCGCCCGTCGCCGGCCGCCGTGGCTTCGGCGTCTTCCGGATGTGACGCGCTGATGATCACGAAACTGCTCGTCGCCAACCGCGGCGAGATCGCCGCCCGGGTCATGCGCACCGCGAGCGCCATGGACATCGCGACCGTTGCTGTGTACAGCGATCCCGACGCCGGGCTGCCGTTCGTCCGGGCGGCCAACGAAGCCGTGCGGCTTCCGGGTTCCACGCCCGCCGAGACGTATCTCGACGTCGACGCCGTGCTCGCCGCCGCCGCCCTCACCGGTGCCGACGCCGTCCACCCCGGTTACGGCTTCCTGTCCGAGAACGCCGACTTCGCACGCCGCTGTGTCGACGCCGGGCTGGTGTTCGTCGGACCCACTCCCGAGGCGATCGAGGCGATGGGCTCGAAGACCGCGGCCAAGGAGCTCATGGCCGCCGCCGGGGTGCCCGTGCTCGCCGGTGCCGTCTTCGGTGACGACGACGAACCGGGCGACGCCGAGATCGTCGCCGCCGCCGAGCGAATCGGGTTCCCCGTCCTCGTCAAGGCTGCCTTCGGTGGCGGCGGCCGCGGGATGCGCATCGTGCGCGACGCGTCCGAAGCCGTCACCGCGGTCGCCGGCGCCCGCCGCGCAGCGGCGGGGGGGGTGGGGCACCGCCCCGTGTTGCGCGAGCGGGTGGTCGCCGCCCCCCCCCCC
>CAXUNA010000009.1:15014-22524 GCA_964252095.1 uncultured Jatrophihabitans sp.
TGGGGGGGGGGGGGCGGGGGTTGGCGATGGGGGGGGGACGGGTCCTACGCGGCCACGGGGGTGGCGGGGGCCCGCCGCGAAGCGGCGTCGGCGTTCGGCAACGGCACGGTGTTCCTCGAGCGGTTCGTCGACTCACCCCGCCACATCGAGGTGCAGATCGTCGGCGACACCCACGGCACCGTGGCGCACCTGTTCGAGCGGGAGTGCTCGATCCAGCGTCGCTACCAGAAGATCATCGAGGAGGCGCCGTCGCCGGCGGTCGACGACACCCTGCGCGCGGCGCTGTGCGACGCCGCGGTCGCGGCCGGCAAGGCCATCGGTTACGTCGGCGCCGGCACCGTCGAGTTCGTGCTCGACGCCGGCGGGTCGTTCTTCTTCCTCGAGGTCAACACCCGGCTGCAGGTCGAACACCCGGTGACCGAGGGGATCACCGGGCTCGACCTGGTGCGGGTGCAGCTCGAGGTCGCGGCCGGACGCCCGTTGCCGGACGAGGTCGTCGACGCGTCGTTCCGCGGGCACGCCATCGAGGCGCGGCTCTACGCCGAGGACGTGCCGGCGGGGTACCTGCCGACGAGCGGCGACGTCGTGACCTTCGAGATCCCGCCGGCCGAGGGACTCCGGGTCGACGCCGGGTTCGCGTCGGGTACGCGGGTCAGCACCTTCTACGACTCGATGCTCGCGAAGGTCATCGCCTACGGCCCCACCCGTGACGACGCCCGCCGCACACTCGCGGCGGCGTTGCACCGTGCACGACTCCACGGGGTGACGACCAACCGGGACCTGCTCGTCGGGGTGCTGCGCGAACCGGAGTTCGCCGCCGGCGACATCGACACCGGGTACCTGGAACGGCACGGGGAGCTACGCCGACCGGGCGCCTCGCCCGGGATCAGTGCCGTGCACGGTCTCGCGGCCGCGCTGGCGGGCCAGGCGGGCCGGCGCGAGCACGCCGCCGTGCTGCGGACCCTGCCCTCCGGCTGGCGGAACAACCCCAGCGGCGCCCAGACCGTCTCCTACCTCGACGACGGCGAGCCGCTGCCCGTGGCCTACCGGGTCCACGGTGACCGGGTCACCGCCAGCGTCGGCGGGACCGACCTCGGCGAGGTCACGGTGGTCGCGGCCACCCCGACGCTCGTCGAGCTGGTGGTCGGCGGTGTGCGCCGTGCGCTCGCCGTGCACGCCACGGACACCGCCGTGTACGTCGACAGCGCGCTCGGGCACCGTCGGCTCGAAGTCGTCGAACGCTTCCCCGATCCCTCGGCGTCCGCCCAGGCGGGCTCGCTGCTCGCCCCGATGCCCGGGACCGTCGTGCGGGTCGAGGTGGCGGTCGGCGACACCGTCACCGCGGGCACGGCGATCCTCGCGATCGAGGCGATGAAGATGGAACACACGATCTCCGCACCCGCGGACGGCGTGGTCGCGACCCTGTCCGCCGCGGTGGGCGCGCAGGTCGACACCGGCGCCGTCCTCGCCGTCATCGAGGAGGCCGCCGATGAGTGACGTCGTCACCTACGAGGTCGTGAACGGCGTGGCCTGGCTGACCATCGACCGGCCGGAGGCGCGCAACGCACTCAGCAAAGCGGTGCGCGAGGGGTTGTTCGCGGGCGCGCACCGCTTCAACGCCGACGACGACGCCCGGGTGCTGGTCCTGACCGGTGCGGGCGACCGCGCGTTCTGCGCGGGTGGCGATCTGAAGGAGATGGCCGACACAGCACTCACCGTGCCGCCGCCGGACTTCCTGCCGCAGTTCGGTCGCAACATCGAGATCCGCAAGCCGACCGTCGCCGCGGTCAACGGAAGCGCGTTCGGCGGGGGTTTCCTGCTTGCGCAGAACTGCGATCTGGTCGTCGCCGCCGAGACCGCCACCTTCGCCGTGAGCGAGGCGCGGATCGGCCGTGGGTCACCGTGGGCCGCCCCGCTCTCGTGGCTGGTGCCGCCGCGGATCGCCATGCAGATCCTGCTCACCGGGGATCCGATCACCGCGCAACGCGCCTACGAGGTCGGACTGGTCAACCAGGTCGTGCCCGCCGCGGACCTCGTCGCCACGGCGCAGGCGCTCGCGGAGCGGATCGCGACCAACGCGCCGCTGTCGGTCGCCGCCGCCAAGCAGACCGTGGCGTTGTCGGCGCAGTGGGCCATGAGCGAGGCGTTCGCCGAGGCCGAGCGGATCTGGGATCCGGTGTACCGCAGTGCCGACGCGCAGGAAGGCCCCGCCGCCTTCCGCGACAAGCGCCCCCCGGTCTGGACCGGCCGATGAGGAGGATCTGCTGATGCCCGTCGACATCCCCGCGCTGGTCGAGGACCTCGCGGCCGAATCCGCTGATCTGGATGCGGTTCTCGCCTCGCTCGACGCCGCCCGGTGGTCGATGCCGACCCCGGCCGAGGGCTGGACCGTCGCGGACCAGGTCAGCCACCTCGCCTACTTCGACGAGACGGCGACCCTCGCCGTCACCGACCCCGACCGCTTCCGCGCCGACGCCCTCGCCCTGGTCGAGGACGGACTGGACTTCCCCGACCGGATCGCGGCCCGCCACCACGACGACGACCCCGCCGACCTGCTCGCCTGGTTCCGTACCGCCCGGGCGGAGTTGCTCGCCGTGTTCGCCACGGTCGACCCGGCCACCCGGCTGCCCTGGTACGGGCCGGACATGGGCCCGGCGTCGTCGCTCACCGCCCGGCTGATGGAGACCTGGGCCCACGGTCAGGACGTCGTCGACGCCGTCGGGGTCCAGCGCACGCCGACCGCCCGGTTGCGGCACGTCGCCGACCTCGGTGTGCGCACCCGCGCGTTCGCCTACCTGCTGAACGGGAAGGCGAAGCCTGAAACCCCCGTTCATGTCGAGCTCCTCGGCCCGGCGGGTGAGCGGTGGGTGTGGGGTCCGGAGGACGCTGTCGACCGGGTGACCGGCACGGCGCTGGACTTCTGTCTCGTCGTGGCGCAACGTCGACACGTGGACGACACCGGGCTCGTGGTCGCGGGGCCCGACGCCACGGCGTGGATCGGCATCGCCCAGGTCTTCGCCGGCGCCCCCAGCGGTGGGCGGGCGCCGCAGGGCACCGGAGCGACGCGATGACCACGCCGCGCCGCCCCGTGCTCATCGGCAACGCCTCGGGCTTCTACGGTGACCGCGAACGCGCGTCGCTGGAGATGGTCGAGGGCGGCCCGATCGACGTGCTCACCGGCGACTACCTCGCCGAGCTGACCATGCTGATCCTCTGGAAGGCCAAGGCGAAGGACCCGGCCGCGGGGTACGCGCGTTCGGTGCTGGGGCAGCTCGAGCGGGTGCTCGGCACCTGCCTCGACCGCGGGATCAAGATCGTCAACAACGCCGGCGGCCTCAACCCGGCCGGCCTCGCCGCGCAGCTCGCCGCGCTGGGCGAGCGACTCGGCCTGCACCCGAAGATCGCGTACGTCAGCGGCGACGACCTCGTCGACCGGGTGCCCGAGCTGCTCGCCGCCGGCCACGGCCTCGCGAACCTCGACACCGGCCAGGGCCTGGCCGACGCCGGGGTGGAGCCGGTGACGGCCAACGCCTACCTCGGCGGGTGGGGGATCGCCGCGGCGCTCGAGGGCGGTGCCGACATCGTCGTGTGCCCCCGCGTCCCCGCCGCCTCGCTCGTGGTCGGCCCCGCCGCGTGGTGGCACGGCTGGGCGCGCGACGAGTTCGACGCGCTCGCTGGTGCCGTGGCCGCGGGTCACGTCATCGAGTGCGGGCCGCAGGCCACCGGCGGCAACTACTCGTTCCTCGCGGAGATCACCGATCGCCGCTACCCCGGGTTCCCGATCGCCGAGGTCGCGGCCGACGGCAGCAGCGTCATCACCAAGCACCCCGGCACCGGTGGGCTGGTCTCGGTCGGCACCGTCACCGCGCAGCTGCTCTACGAGATCGCCGAACCCGCCTACGCGAACCCCGACGTCGTCACCCACTTCGACCGCCTGCACGTCGAGCAGGTCGGGGAGCACCGGGTCGGGATCAGCGGGGTGCAGGGCAGCCCGCCGCCCGACACCGCCAAGGTCGCGATCAACTACGCGGGCGGGTACCGCAACACCATGACGCTCGTGCTCACCGGTCTCGACATCGAGGCCAAGGCCGCGTGGGCCGAGGAGGAGCTGTTCGCCGTGCTCGGCGGCCGGGAGCAGTTCGCCGCCACCGACGTGCGGTTGCTGCGGTTCGACCACCCCGACGCCGCGACCAACCCCGAGGCCACCGCCCACCTGCGCGTGACCGTGAAGGACGCCGACCCGAAGAAGGTCGGCCGGCGGTTCTCGGCCGCGGTCAACGAGTTGGCGTTGGGCGGGTACGCGGGCTTCCACACGACGACGACGCCGAGTTCCGAGAGCGCCTACGGGGTGTACTGGCCCACGCTGGTCCCGGTCGACGTCCTCACCCACACCGTCACGCACGCCGACGGGTCCAGCGCCGTCGTGGCGCCGACCCCGACGGGGCCGCGACGCGACGACGCCCCCGCGGCACCACTGCCTGGTCTCGACCCCGCGGTCCCCACCACCCAGGCGCCGCTCGGTGCCGTGTGCGCGTCCCGGTCGGGGGACAAGGGCGGCAACGCCAACGTCGGGGTCTGGACCCGCGACGACGCCGGGTTCGCCTGGCTGCGCGAGTACCTCACGGTCGAGCGGTTCCGGGAACTGGTGCCCGAGGCAACAGATCTCGTCGTCCGGCGGTACGAGCTCGCGAACCTGCGGGCCCTGAACTTCGTGATCGTGGGACTGCTCGGCGAGGGGGTCGCGTCGTCGACCCGTCCCGACCCGCAGGCCAAGGGGCTGGGGGAGTTCCTGCGCTCCCGCGTCGTCGACGTCCCCACCACCCTGCTGATCTCCGACCACTGACACCCCTCGAAAGGGCGACCACCATGGACTTCACCGACAACCCCGACCACCGCGCGCTCCGCGAGGCCGTGGGTGAGGTCACGCGGTCGTTCGGCCCGACGTACTACGCCGAGCACGCCGAGCGGCACGAGCCAACCACCGAGTTGTGGAAGAGCCTCGGGGCACAGGGCTTCGTCGGCATCAACATCCCCGAGCAGTACGGCGGGGGCGGCGCGGGCATGGCCGAGCTGACGATCGTCTGCGAGGAGACCGCGGCGGCCGGTGCGCCGTTGCTGCTGCTGCTGGTGTCGAGCGCGATCAGTGCCGAGGTGCTCGCCCGCTACGGCTCGGAGGACCAGAAGCAGCGGTGGCTGCCGCCGATGGCGAGCGGCGACACCAAGATGGTCTTCGCGATCACCGAACCCGACGCCGGTTCCAACAGCCACAAGCTGTCGACCGTCGCGCGCCGGGACGGTGACGACTGGTTGCTCTCCGGCACCAAGTACTACATCTCCGGGGTCGACGACGCCGAGGCCATCCTCGTGGTCGCCCGCACCGGCACCGACGAGGCGACCGGGCGGGGCCGGCTGTCGCTGTTCATCGTGCCGACCGACGCCGCCGGCCTCGTCGCGCAACCACTGCCGGTGAGCGCCGCGCTGCCCGAGCAGCAGTTCACGCTGTACTTCGACGACGTGCGCGTGCCGGCCGATGCGCTGGTCGGCACGGAGGGCGACGGGCTCGTGCAGGTCTTCCACGGCCTCAACCCCGAACGGATCACCGGCGCCGCGGTGTGCGTCGGCGTCGGCCGGTACGCGTTGGACAAGGCCACGGCGTACGCGTCGACCCGCTCGGTGTGGGGCCCGCCGATCGGGACCCACCAGGGCGTCTCGCACCCGCTCGCCAAGGCCAAGATCGAGGTCGAACTCGCCGCGCTCATGACGGCCAAGGCCGCGTGGCAGCACGATCAGGGCGTCCCCGCGGGGGAGGCGTCGAACATGGCCAAGTACGCGGCCGCCGAGGCGGCGCTGGCCGCGGTCGACGCCGCCATCCAGACCCACGGCGGCAACGGCATCAGCACCGAGTACGGCCTCGTGCCGATGTGGGGTATCGCCAGACTGTTGCGTATTGCACCGGTCAACCGGGAGATGATCCTCAACTACGTCGCGCAGCACAGCCTGAAGCTGCCGCGTTCGTACTAGGCCGGTCATGGAGCACCTGCGGTACGAACGGCGTGGGGCCGGCGCCTGGTTCGTGCTCGACCGGCCGGCCAAGCTCAACGCGATCACGCCGGCGATGGTCGCCTCGCTCGCTGCCGCACTCGACGAGGCGGAGGCGGATCCCGGCGTCCGCGCCGTCGTGATCACCGGCGCGGGTCGCGCGTTCTGCGCGGGAGCCGACCTCGGTGCGATGCGCGGCGCGCTCGACGACGCCGACGGTCTCGAACGGTTCGAGCGGGACTTCCTGCACCCGTTGGCCGCCACCTTCTCGCGGCTGCGGAGCTCGCCGCTCCCGGTCGTCGCCGCGGTCAACGGCGTGTGCGCGGCCGGCGGGTTGGAACTCGTGCTGTGCTGCGACGTCGTGCTCGCCGCCGGGTCCGCGACCTTCACCGACGCCCACTCCCGCCGCGGCATCGCTCCCGCGGTCGGAGCCGCCGCGGCGCTGGTCGACAGCGTCGGTCAGGCCCGCGCGGCCCGCGTCCTGCTGCTGTCCGAAACGTTGTCGGCAGCAACACTCGCGGAATGGGGCCTGGTGGCCGACGTCGTGGCGGCCGACCGGCTCGAGGAGACCGCGCTCGCCACGGTGAGCGTGCTCGCCCGACGCAGCCGGGCGAGCCACGCGGCGATGAAGCGGATGCTGCACCGCCGGCACGAGGGCGGGTGGGACACGCAGGTGGCGGCCGATCTGGACGAGTTCCACCGGGGGTGGGGCTCGCCCGACATGCGCGAGGGCGTCGGCTCCTACGTCGAGCGGCGCGACGCCCGGTTCTGACGCGCGCCGCCGCATCGACGCGGGCGATCACAGCGGACGCGGTCACTAGGGTCGGGTCCATGGTCGGCAACGGTGCGCAGGCGCTCATCACCACCCTCGTCGACAGTGGGGTGGAGGTCTGCTTCGCCAACCCCGGCACCTCGGAGATGCACTTCGTCGCGGCCCTCGACGACGTACCCGGCATGCGCGCCGTGCTGTGCCTGTTCGAGGGGGTCGCCACCGGTGCCGCCGACGGCTACGCCCGGATGACCGGGACGCCCGCGGCGACCCTGCTCCACCTCGGGCCGGGCCTCGCCAACGGCAGTGCGAACCTGCACAACGCCCGTCGCGCGAACTCGCCGGTCGTCAACGTGGTCGGGGACCACGCGACGTACCACAAGGTCTTCGACGCCCCGCTGGAATCGGACGTCGACGCGATCGCCGGTGCGGTGTCGGCGTGGGTGCGGCGCTCGCCGGGCGTCGAGCAGGTCGGTGCGGACGCCGCGGCCGCGGTGGCAGCGGCGCTCGACGGTCCCACCGCTGACGACCCGGTGCTCGCGGGTGGCCGGGTGGCCACGCTGGTCCTGCCCGCCGACGTGTCGTGGACCGACGGCGGAACGGCCGCCGCACCGGTGCCGCGGGCCGCGCCGCGTCGGGTACCCGCCCAGGAGATCGCGACGGTGGCGGCGGTCCTGCGTTCCGGTGCCCGCTGCACGCTGT
>CAXUNA010000009.1:22534-24157 GCA_964252095.1 uncultured Jatrophihabitans sp.
GTCACGCGCGTGACGCGCGGGTCCGAGCCGGGCGACGCGCTCGAGCGGCTCGCCACGCTGCTCGGGGGGGCGGGCGACGACGTCCCGGTGGCGCCGGCGGAGCAGCCCGCTTGCCCCACCGGTCCGCTCACCGCGGCGACCTGGTCGGGCGCGCTGGCCTCGGTGTGGCCGGCGGACGCCGTCGTCGTCGACGAGTCGAACACGTCGGGCATGGCGGCGCTCGCCACCGCGACCGCGGGCTGTGCCGCCCACGACGTCCTCGCGCTGACCGGGGGAGCGATCGGCATCGGGCTCCCGTTGGCGGCCGGTGCGGCAATCGCCTGCCCGGACCGCCCGGTGCTGTGCCTGGAGTCCGACGGCAGCGCGATGTACACGATCTCCGCGCTGTGGACCCACGCCCGCGAACACCTCGACATCACCACGATCGTCCTGGACAACCGGTCCTACGCGATCCTGCAGCTCGAGCTGGACCGCGTCGGGGCGCGCAGCGGCGGGGAGCGGGCGGCGAGCCTGCTCGACCTGTCCCGCCCGGACCTGGACTTCGTCGCGCTCGCGACCGGGATGGGGGTGCCTGCCACCCGGGCGACGACGTGCGAGGAACTCGCGGAGCAGGTCCGTGCCGCGCTCGCGGAACCCGGTCCGCACGTCGTGGTCGCGCAGCTCGTCCCGCCGTCCTGACTCGGGACGAGCCGCTCTCACCGCTGCGCGAGGGTGCCCTGCAACCGCTCGAGTGACGCCAGCAGGATCTCCCGCAACGGGACGTCGGCGTCGGTCCCGGCGTCGAGCCAGCGCCGCAGCGACACCTTGACCACGCCGACGGCGGTCTCGGCCACCACCGCGGCGGTGAGGGCCTCGACGCCGCGCTCGCGGAACGCACCGGCGACCGCGTCAACGACCGCCTCCATCTTGCGCAGCTCACGCTCACGCAGCCCGTCGTGGCCGTCGACGACCGCCTTGCGGCGGATCAGCTGCTCGCGGCGGCCCTCGAAGGCGGTCGCGACCAGTTCCGGCAGACCACGCCGGACCACCTCGAACGGCGGCAGGCCGGGGTCCGCGCCCCGCACGAGGTCCCCGGCGAGGGCGGGCATTCGGTCGGCGTCGGCGAACAGGACCTCGCGCTTGTCGGCGAAGTGACGGAAGAACGTGCGGGTGGTCAGACCCGCCCGGGCGGTGATGTCGGGAACCGTGGCGCCGTCGAAACCCCGTTCCAGGAACAGGTCGAGGGCGGCGCGCTCGAGCCGCTCGCGCGCGTCCGGCTGCCAGCGGGCCATGCCCACCACCCTAGGTGACGACACGACGTGTCGTCATGGGCTACCGTGACGACACGTCGTGTCATCGCGGGCCGGACGGCGCCCCTGACACGACACCGACGACAGGAGACGGCGATGGGCGACGAGATCTGGGTTCTGGGGGCGACCGGCCGGTCCGGGCGGGGGATCGGCCGGCGGTTGGTCGAGGCCGGCCATCCCGTGGTGCTGGTGGGGCGTGACGCCGGCCGGCTGTCGGCGCTCGCGGAGGAGCTCGGCGGCGCCCGGCAGGTCGTCGGGCCGCTTCCGCACGTCGTGGCCCAGCTCGCGACGGCTGCACCGGCCGTCGTCGTCAACACCGTCGGCCCGTTCGCGC
>CAXUNA010000010.1:0-21204 GCA_964252095.1 uncultured Jatrophihabitans sp.
GGACAGCGTCAGCGGCATCGCGGCCGCCGCGGCGAGGTACCCCGCCGGGTCCGGCTTGCCGGCGGTGACGTCCTCGGCGGCGACGAGGACCGCCGGTACGGGCAGTCCCGCGGCGGCGAGCCGGGCCAGCAGCAGCCGGCGCTTGGCCGAGGTCACGACGGCTCGCGCGCCGACGGGGATGGCGTCGACCAGAGCCGCTGCTCCCGGGATCGCGGTGACGATGGCGGCGTCGTCGACCTCGTAGGTGTCGATGTCGACCAGGGCCTGCGCCTGCCGCGCTGGCTCGCTCAGCGCGGCCACGGTGTCGGCCGATCGGCGGCCGTGGACGGTGGGGACGACGGTGTCCGGATCCAGGCCGTACTGCACCGACCACCGCCGCCACGCGGTGACGACGCTGGCGTCGGAGTCGACGAGGACGCCGTCGCTGTCGAACAGGACGGCCTGACAGTCGAGACGCACGTCCCGGTCCTTCCCGTTGCTCAGTTCTCGCCGCTGCCGGGAGTCTTCCCGCTGCCGGGAGCCGGCGCGGTGTTCTGGCCGTCGCTGACGGGCCGTGACCGGTACCGGGTCACCAGTTCCCTCGCCGCGACCTGCATCCGCACCGGCGGCAGGCCGCGGTGGACGAGGGTCAGGTCGTCGAGCACCATCGCCCCGATCTCGTGGAACGCCGGCGTGATCCCACCGGCGCGGTGCGCGGACAGGACCGCGCCGTCGAGCAGGCGGCCGGGATCGTCCGCGGGCATCGGCTCCTCCGGCCACACGTCGATGGCGGCGAGGATGCGGCCGGACGCGATCCGCGCGTAGAGGGCGTCGAAGTCCGCGGCGGCCGCGCGACTCACGAGCACCAACCCCGCCTTGTCCGGCAGCAGGTCGAGCCGGGCCGCGTCGAGCAGGTGGGTGTTCTCGTCGGTGATCGTGGCCAGCACGAACACCAACCGGCTGCGGGACAGCAGCTCGTCGAGTCCGGACGCGTGCACACCGGCGTCGGCGAGGACGGCGTCGGGCAGCCACGGGTCGTACACCCGGAGGGTCGCGTCGAACGGGGCGAGCAGACGCGCGAGCGCGCGCCCGAGGTTGCCGAACCCGATGAGGCCGATCTCGGCGCGCCGCAGCAGGAACGCGTCGACGTTGCCGGCCGCGGTGTACTGCTCGGTGCCGGCCCGGAACAGCCGATCGGCACGGGTGATCCCCCGCGCGAGGTCGAGCGCGAGGCCGAGGGCGTACTCGGCCACCGCCTGGGCGTAGGCGGGTCCGCAGCCCAGGACGTGGATCCCCCGCTCGGCGCAGGTCGCGTAGTCGACGTTGGGGAAGAAGTTGCCTTCGACGTTGCAGACGGCCCGCAGCTCGCCCGCCCGCGCGAGTCGCTCGGCCGGCAGGTCCGGTTGGCCGACGACGGCGAACGCGTCCGGGAGCAGGGCGTCGAACTGCGCGACGCCGGCCGCCGTGGTCAGGTCCGGCTCGACCACGGTGAACGCCTGCCGGAACGCCTGCCAGGTGTCGGGCGCGAAGATGCCGTCACGCGTCTGCGGCGCCGGTGCCAGCAGCACCAGCGGAGGTCGGGCCTCGGTCACGGTGGGTCCTCTCGTCGGCGGCGGCTGTCACATCATCCGACCACGCCGGGCGCGGCCGTCGGTCAGGCGTCGTCGCGCTCCGGTGCGTCAGCCTGGTCAGCCGGAGAACGCCTCGCGGTGTTCAGCCAGGAAAGCCTCGACGGTTCGGGGAGCGGTGCCGGTCAGCACCTCGACGTCGTCGGTGACCCATGCCGCGTCGCCGTCGCCGATCAGCCGGAACGCCTCGGCGTTGGAGCGGGCCACCGGCTCGGGGACGCCGGCGGCGATCATCGCCCGCTGGTGCTGTGACGGGTCGACGCGGCGGTACTCGACCTCGACGCCCAGCGTGTCCGTCAGGGACGCGGCGACGTCGTCGTAGGTGACCAGCTCCGGCCCGGTGGGCCAGTAGGTCCGGCCGGTGTGGGCGAGCGGGGCGGCGGCGACGGTCGCAGCGACAGCCGCGACGTCACGAGCGTCGACCATGCCGACCTCGCCATCGCCTGACGACATGACGAACCCGGAGGTGGTCCGCACCGGAGCCGCCAGCGCGAGCAGGTTCTGCTGGTAGGCGTTGGAGCGCAGCAGGGTCCAGCCGATGCCCGATCCGCGCAGGTGTTGCTCGATCGCCGCCTGCCCGCGGCGTCGCTCGACCGGTGAACGCGGTGACGCCTTGCTGGAGGCCTTGACGATGTGGGTCACCCCGGCTCGGGCGGCGGCGTCGATCACCGCGATCTCCTGGGCCGGCGCCGCCGGGCTGATGAGCACGACCGTGTCCACGCCGTCGACGGCACGGCCGAGGCTGTCCGGGTCGTCGAAGTCACCGGACATGAACTGGACGCCCGACACGGCACCGGGTCGCACGTGCGCCAGTGCCCGCACCGGCTCACCGGCCCGGCTCAGCAACCGCACGGTCTCGGCTCCGACGTTGCCGGTCGCACCGGTCACCAGGATCATCGCGCTCCCCACACTCCTGCATTGGATTCGTCGATCCAGTCTGAGCCGCTAGGATTGGATCGTCAAATCCACTCGTCGGGAGAAGCCGTGACGAACACGCCCACTGCGCGGGGAACCGCGACGCGCGACCGCATCGTCGCGGCCGCGGCGGAGCTCATGTACCGCGACGGCGCCGCGGCCACCACCACGCCGGCTCTCCGCGACGCCGCAGGTGTCAGTTCGTCGCAGATCTACCACTACTTCGCCGACAAGGACGCCCTGACCGAGGCGGTGATCAGCTGGTGGGCCGACCGCATCGTCGCCGACCAGGTGGCGCTGCTCGGTCGGGTCCGCGACCTCCGGGGCCTGCAGCGGTGGAAGCGCAGCATCGTGATCGCCGGCGCGGACCACGGCGGCTGTCCGCTCGGAGGGCTCGCCGCCGAACTGGCCGACCGGACCTGGGCCCGCACCATCAGCGCCGACGGCTTCCGCCGGTGGCAGCTGGCCATCCGGGACACCCTGGCCCGTCTCGTCGAGCGGGGGGTGCTCGCCGCCTCCACCGACGTCGAGCGCCACAGCCTGGCCCTGCTGGTGGCCATCCAGGGCGGGCTGCTGATCAGCCGGGCGACCCACGACACCAGAGCCCTCGAGGTCGGCCTCGACACCGCGCTCCGCGACCTGCGCACCGACCTCGATCCGGTCACGGCGTAGCGCTCGCCGGTCGTCCGCGCCGGTCGTCCGCGCCGGTCGTCGCGGTCCGGCTCAGGGACCTGCGACTCCTCCAACGCGTCGCAGCGTCGTACGAGGCGGCGCTGTCGGGGGTCGTCCGTACGGTTCGGACGTGGACAACCGCACCGTGGTCCGGCCCCGCCTCGACCTCGTCATCCTCGACTGCCCGGATGCGTTGGCGCTCGCCCGCTTCTACGCCGACGTGCTGGGGTGGGAGATCGAGAACGGGTCCGACGAGCGCATCGCCAACCTCGTGCCGCCCGGCGGCGGCGTGAGTCCCACGAATCCCGACGGCCGCACGACGTTGTCGTTCCAGCGCGTGGACGACTTCGTGGCGCCCACCTGGCCCGGCGGTGCGCGTCCGCAGCAGTTCCACCTCGACCTGTCGGTGCCCGACCTCGACGCGGCCGAGCCCCTCGTTCTCGCCGCGGGCGCCCGCAAGCCCGCCCACCAGCCGGCCGCGGACGGCCACTTCCGGGTCTACCTCGACCCCGCCGGCCATCCGTTCTGCCTGATCCTCGGGTAGCGCCGGCGCCGTCACCGGGGGGTCGTCGGGCCGCGATGCACAACTGCGTCGTTGTGCCGCCCCCTCGAGGCGCGGACATGCGTCTTCCCTGCCCGATCGCCAGCGGACACGCACGTAGGTCCCGCTCGCTGTGCCGCGTGCGTGCGCTGAACGTCCGTGCCAGCCTCGATGAGCACGTTGCCGCGTCCAGCTGAACGCGCGCGAAGGCCTCGTTCTGGGCACGGCGCACTCAGTGCGCGCGCAGATCGATCCGTGCGTCGCATCGATCCGAACGACGATGACGAGATCGGATCCCCGGCTACGACGTCGACGTGCGATTCGTCGAATCCCGGACACGCAGCTCGAACGGTGTCTGGACCCGTTCGAACTCGGTCTTGCCCTCCTTGCGCTCGATCTGATCGAGAAGGAGTGAGACAGCGGTCTCGGCCAGGGCGTCGATGTCGGGAGCAAGGCTGGTGAGCGACGGGTTCGTGAACGCGCTCTCGATCAGGTCGTCCATCCCGGCGACCGCGACGTCACGCGGGACGTCGAGTCCGCTCTCGCGCAAGGCACGCATCGCGCCGTACGCGAGCGAGTCGTTGAACGCGAAGACCGCGTCGGGTGGACTGATCTGCCGATCGAGGAGTTCTCGCAGTGCCGCGTGTCCACCGACGGGCGACCAGTCGGACGTGCGGACGGTCAGCTCGTCGTCCGGACTGACCTTCCACTTGCGCAGCTCTGCGCGGAAAGCCTTGTGACGCTGGTGCGCGGTCGCGGAATCGTTGACGCCGAGTGGCGCGATACGGCGACATCCCTGCTCCAGCAGATGGCGCACCACCGTCCGGGCCGCGGCGACGTTGTCCAGGCCGACGTAGTCGCCGTACCTGGTCGGACGGTGTTCGCCGAGCAGCACCAACGGAACGTCGGGGTGGTCCCCCATCGTCGCCGAGGTCGCGCTCAGGAGCACTCCGTCGGCGATCGAGCTCAGGGCGCCGCGCATGATCTCGGTCTGCATCCGCGGGTCCTCGGTGGTCTCGACGAGAACCACCAGACCGCGATCGGCGGCGGCACGGATCACGGCCTGCGCGAGCTGGGCAAAGTACGGCTCGACGAGCTGCGGCACGACGAGGGCGATCATGCCGGTCCGGCCCGACCGCAGCCCCTTCGCCACGGGGTTCATGCTATAGCCCAGTTCGTCGAGGGAGGCCTGGACCTTCTGCCGCATCTCGTCGCTGACGTACGGATAGTCGTTGACGACGTTGCTGACGGTCCGTATCGACACACCGGCGTGGTCGGCGACGTCCTTCATGCGGACGCGGGGCGCACGACCGGCAGTCACCGCCAGATCGTCTCACGCACCGCCGGTCAAGGCGTGCAGGCAAGGGGTTGCATCGTTGCAAGGCCTGCGCGACACTTCACCGACCGCACCCGACCGACGAGGACCCATGATCGCGAGCAACCAGGACGGCACCTACCCCCGGCCGCAACTGTGCCGATCCCGCTGGCGCAGTCTGGACGGCATCTGGGACTTCTCCGACGATCACCGGGACGTCGGCCTGGTCGAGCACTGGTTCGCCCCCTCGGCCGCCGACCGGTTCGACCGCCAGATCGTCGTGCCGTTCCCACCCGAGAGTCCGGCGTCCAAGATCTCCGACGCGGGCCCCCACCCCGTGGTCTGGTACCGGCGCGGGGTGTGGACCAGCGAACTGCGTGAGCCGGGCGCGGCGGCCGGTTCGCGTGCCCTGTTGCACTTCGGCGCGGTCGACCACCGCGCCGACGTCTGGCTCGACGGCCAGCACGTTGCGAGGCACATCGGTGGTCAGAGCCCGTTCACCGTCGATCTGACACACCTGCTCGACGACAGCGACGTCCTTCACACCCTGGTCGTCCGCGCCGAGGACGATCCCCACGACGCCAGTCAACCGCGCGGGAAGCAGACGTGGCAGTCGACTCCATCGAAGGTCTGGTACGACCGCACGACCGGCATCTGGCAGACCGTGTGGTCGGAGACCGTCCCCGCCACGCACATCAGTGAACTGTGGTGGCGGACCGATCCCGGAGTGGGCGTCTGGGCAGATGTCGAACTGTCCGGGCCGATCAACCCCGGAACGGTCATCGCGGTCGACGTCGAGCACGACGGGCGACGACTCGGACACGCGTCGGCCGAGGTGTCGGGGCGCCGCACACGCGTCGTCGTGCCGATCGCCGCACTCGCCAACGGCATCGACCGCGAGGAGCTGCTCTGGTCACCGGAGCACCCGGTCCTCCTCGACGCCGCGGTCACCCTGACCGACGCCTCCGTCGACCTGACGGACACCGTGAGCAGCTATCTCGGTGTTCGTACCGTCACCGTCGGTGGCGGCCGGTTCCAGCTCAACGGCCGGCCCTACGACCTCCGGGCGGTTCTGAACCAGGGCTTCCGCGAAGCCACACTGCTCGCGAACGCCGGCTCCCACCAGCTCCGTGAGGAGGTGGAACTGGCCAAATCCATGGGTTTCAACGCGATGCGCATCCACCAGAAGGCCGAGGACCCGCGCATGCTGTTCTGGGCCGACAAGCTCGGACTTCTCGTCTGGGGCGAGATCGGTGCGGCCTACGAGTTCACCTCCACCGCCATGGAGCACCTCGTGCACGAGTGGCTCACGCTGGTGCGTCGCGACCGCAGCCACCCCAGTGTCGTGGTGTGGGTGCCCGTGAACGAGAGCTGGGGACTTCCCGACCTGCCGGTCGACGCCGCACAACGCAGCTTCGCCGCCGGCATCGCCCAGCTCACCCGTGCGATGGACCCGACCCGCCCGACCATGTCGAACGAGGGCTGGGAACACGTCGACAGCGACATCCTCGGCGTTCACGACTACAGCAGCGATCCCGAGCAGCTCGGTGCGCACCTGGCACAGGCGGACCCGGCGACGGCCCGTGTCGACGTCCCCACCGAGCTCGCTGCCGGGCGCACCGTGGCGCTGACCGCGTCGCAGGTGGCCCGCTTCCGTGCGGGCGACGCACCGCTGATGCTCACCGAGTTCGGCGGTCTGAGTCTGCGTTCCGACATCGACGACTTCACCTACCACCACGTGGACGACCCCGCCGCGTTACGCACGTTGTTGAGCGCACTGTTCGCCGCCGTCAGGGCCGCCCCCGGTGTCGCCGGCTACTGCTACACGCAGCTGTACGACACCGCCCAGGAGCGCAACGGTCTGGCCGACGCGAGCGGCCGGCCGAAACTCCCGGTGGGCATGGTGCACGAGATCGTCACCGGGTCGCCCGCGTCCTGAGGGGCCGACCGTCGAGCGGATCGACGCGAACGCGTCCCGCTCGATCTGTCGCACGCGCTCGCGGGTCACGCCGTACGACCTGCCGATGGCGTCGAGCGTCATCGGTCCCGCTGTCGGATCGAGACCGTGACGCCGCCGCAGGATCTCGGCCTGTCGCGGTGTCAGACGGGACAGCACGAACCGGACGTCCTCGACCGAGGCCTGCCGCTCGGCCACACGATCCAAACCGCCGTCCCACGCCAGGCCCGGTTCGTCGAGCGCCAGGTCGACCGACGATTCCCGGCTCGTCGCGCGTTCGGCCTGCCGCCACAGCCACACCTGCTTGCGGATGTACCACGACGCGTAGGTGCTGAAGGCGCCTCCGCGGCGGTGGTCCCACCGACGGATCGCCTCGCCCAGGCCCACGCATCCCGCCTGGAAGGCATCCTGCGCGGACTCCGGACCCACCGACGCGGCCGACCCCTTGCTCCACCGGAACACCAACCGCAGGTTGCCCAGGAACAGCCGGCCGGCAGCCTGCAGACCCTCACGGACGAGCAGACGGAGATCCGCGAGCTGCTGACCGGTCGGACGAACGTCGCACCGGCTCGCAAGACGCTCTTGCGCATGGAGGCCGACCTCGATCGCCTGCGCGCACCGCACGGCCTCGCTCTGGGTGGTCCGGGGTGGCAACGCACTGGCGATGGGTTGGTACCACCCGAACACGGGCGGGTCGGGCGGCGCCGCGCCGGATCCGGGCATCGACGAACTCACGCGGTCGCCGCTACTTGAAGCCGGTGGTCGCGATGCCCTGGATGAACTTGCGTTGGACGAAGACGAAAGCGATGAGCATGGGGAGCATGGCCATCGTCGCACCGGCCATCAGCAGTCCGTACTCGACGACGTGGGTGCCGGAGAACTGCGCGAGACCCGCGGGGAGAGTCGCCATGTTCGCGTCGGTCGTGATGACGAGCGGCCAGAGCAGGTCGTTCCAGTTGTACATGAAGTGGAACAGTCCCAACGTCAGCAAGGCCGGACGCGCCAACGGCATGATGATGCTCCAGTAGATGCGGAACTCCCCCGCGCCGTCGACCCGTGCCGCCTGACTCAGGTCCTCCGGGATCCCGAGGAAGAACTGGCGCAGGAAGAAGATCCCGAAGGCGTTCGTCGCCCGCGGCACGATGAGCCCGGGGTAGGTGTTCACCAGGCCCAGGTGCGCGACGATCTGGTAGACGGGGATCAGGGTGATCTGCGGCGGCACCATGAGGAACAGCAGCACGACGAGGAAGAACGCCCGCTTGCCCGGGAACGGCAACCGGGCGAGCGCGTAGGCCGTCATCGAGTCGAACAGCAGGGAGAGCGCCGTCACGCACCCGGCGAAGATCACCGTGTTGCGGAACTCGGCCAGGAACGGGATCGCGTGGAGCACGTCGCGGTAGTGCGTCAGGGTGAAGCTGCCCGAGAACAGTTCGCTGGGGTGCGACAGGATGTTGCCCTCGTCGCGGAAGGATGCGCTCACCATCCACAACACCGGCAACAGCACGATGAACGCCGCGACCGCGAGGCCGAGGTAGAGACCGATGCGTCGGGGCACGGACCGCGGCGCGCGTCGACGCGGCTGTTCGGTCGGCGTCGGGGTCGGCGCGGACGCTGGTGCCGTCGTGATGGCCATCAGGCGGTCACCTCGCGACGGCTGAAGAAGACCTGTTGCGTGAGGCTGATGGCGAACACGATGAGGGTGAGAATCCAGCCGGCGGCGGACGCGTACCCGTAGTCGTAGTCCTGGAATCCCTTGCGGTACACGAGGTAGGCCAGGGTCTCGGTGGAGAAGTACGGCCCACCTCGGGTCATCGAGTAGATCTGGTCGAACGCCTGTACCGAGGCGATGGTCGCCATGATGAAGACGAACGCCGAGGTGTTGGTGAGCATCGGCCACGTGATGCTGCGGAACTTGCGGAACGCCGACGCACCGTCGACGTCCGCCGCCTCGTACAGGTCCTGCGGGACGCCCGCCAGGCCGGCGAGGTACATGACCATGTAGAAGCCGACGTTCTTCCAGATCCCCACGATGACCACGTAGATGAAGGCGATGGTCGGGTCGGCCTTGCCGATGCCGAAGTCCACGCCGAGCGGGGCCAGCCAGTGCGGCAGCAACCCGATGTTCGGGTCGAGCAGGAAGTTCCACGCGATCGACATGACGCCCAGGGAGAGGACGGCCGGTACGAAGATCGCTGCCCGGAAGAACGCCCGACCCTTCAGCTTCCGGTTCAGCATGACGGCGAGTGCCAGGGCCAGCGCCACGGTGGCCGGGGTGACGATCGCGGCGTACACGAGTGTGCGGACGAGGTCACCGCGGAAGACCGGGTCGGAGAAGACCGTGCGGTACTGCGCGAGGCCCACGAACGTCGAAGGCCCGAAGGGCGACGCCTGGTAGAACGACAGCCGCGCCGACGAGATCAGCGGCCACAGCATGAACACCGCCATGATGAGCACGGACGGTGCGATGAACGCGTACGCACGGAGTGCCTGACTCCGCCGGAGGCTGCGCCGCGGATGACGCGGGGGCGGCGCAGCCACCGGGGGTGTCGTCACCGGGACCGATTCCTTGTCGATCGCCTGGGTCATGAGGTTCCCGTCTCGGTGTGGTGCGAATTCTGCGGTACGCGGCGGTCAGCTGCCCGACGACAGCATGCCGTTGAGTTGCGTTGCCGCCTGGTCGAGCAGCGCACTCGTCTTCGACGGGTCGCTGATGATCTTCTCGATCGTCGGGTCGAAGACGTCACTCTGGATGTTGGCGAACTGCGTCTGGCCCGGGGCCAGTGGACGGGTGCTGCCGGCCTGACCCGCGAAGGCGGCGACGTCGGGGTTGGACGTGAGGTCCGACGCGGACACGTTCGTCGTCACGGGCGGGAAGCCCGATCCCTGGGTGAACCTGATCTGCTGGTCCTTCTGCGCCCAGTAGGCGTAGAACTGCGCTGCGGCCTTGGCCTTGGCCGAGCTGGCCGCCGCGCTGACGGCGAGCACGGTGGTGTTGCCGAGGCTGATGTGTTCGCCGTTCGGACCGACGGGGATCGGTGCGAGACCGTACTGGATCCCCGCCTGCTTGTACCCGGTCGTCGCCCAGGGCCCGTTGACCTCCATGGCGGCCGTGCCGGACGAGACGAGCTTGTCGGCATCGGCGCCCGTGAGTCCGGGCGGGGAGATGTGGTCCTTCGCGATGAGGTTCGCCCAGTACTGCACGGCCTGCTTCGACTGATCACTGTTCACCAGGACCTTCGACCCGTCCTCGGAGAACAACCCGCCGCCCGCCTGCCACATGAGGATGGGGAACAGCTCGACCGTGTTGTTGGTGCCGATGGCCATGCCGTACTGCTTGGGTGCACCGTTGAGACCGCCGGGCAGCGTGAGCTTCTTCGCGTCGGCGGCCCACTCGTCCCACGTCGTCGGCGCCGAGGTGATGCCCGCGGCGGCGAACTCCTTCTTGTTGAAGTAGAGCATCAGTGGGGTGGCCTCGATCGGCAGGCCGTACTGCTTCCCCTGGTACGCGCCCGCGGCGAGCGCGGACTGCACGATCGTGCTCTTGTCGATGTCGCCGCCGGAGAGTAGCGAGTCGAGCGGCTGGATGACGTGCTTCTGGGCGTATCCCGGCAGCTGGTCGCTGCTGATGCCGACCAGATCTGGTCCCTTGCCCGCGCTGAAGGCGGGCAGCAGCTTCGAGTAGAGGACGTCCCACGGCGTCGGCGAGGACGTCACCTTGATCTTCGGGTGCGAGGAGTTGAAGCCCGCGATGACCTGATCGACGGCGGCCTTGTCGGGACCGGTCAGACCGTTCCAGAACGACAGGTCGACGACGCCGCCGGAGCTGCCCCCGTCGCCCGACCCGCAGCCCGCCACCAGCGTGGTCGCGAGCACCACCCCTGCCGCCATGGCAGTGATCCGAGCTCGTACACCCATCACGTTCAGCCTCTCGCTCACCGTGCTTGCCCAAGTTGGTGGCGAGAGCGTGTCACACGGCTTGCATCGTTGCAAGGGTCCGCCTGGCCGTGTTTACTGCAGATGTCGATCGTTACGTCGCCGTGACGGATCGATCGAGGAAGCCCGTACTTCGCGGCTTCGCGGCTGGCGGAGCCCCCGTCGAGCCGCTCTCTGCATCCGTGCGCACCGGAGGAGCGGCATGATCACGTGCACCGCAACCATCGACCACGACCTGGCCGTCGGGCCGGTCCCGCCCCGCCTGTTCGGGTCGTTCGTCGAGCACATGGGTCGCGCCGTCTACGGCGGGCTGTACGAGCCGGATCACCCGCAGGCGGATGCCGACGGGCTACGGCGCGACGTCGTCGACCTGACCCGTGAGCTCGGCGTGAGCGTGGTGCGCTACCCGGGCGGGAACTTCGTGTCCGGCTACCACTGGGAGGACGGCGTCGGCCCACGGGAGGACCGCCCGGTGCGCCTCGACCTGGCCTGGCACTCGGTCGAACCCAACACCTTCGGCCTGGACGAGTTCATGACCTGGATCGGACTCACCCGCGCCGAGCCGATGCTCGCCGTCAATCTCGGAACCCGAGGGGTCACCGACGCGGTCCAGATGCTCGAATACGTCAACCACCCCGGTGGCACCCACCTGTCCGACCTCCGGCGACAGCACGGCCGGGCCGACCCCTACGGGGTCAGGTTGTGGTGCCTGGGCAACGAGATGGACGGGCCATGGCAGATCGGGCACAAGACCGCCGAGGAGTACGGCCGGCTCGCTGCCGAGACCGCGAAGGCCATGCGCATGGTGGACCCGACCATCGAACTCGTGGCGTGCGGCAGCTCGCATGACCAGATGCCGACCTTCGGATCATGGGAACGCACCGTCCTCGAGCACGCGTACGAGCACATCGACTTCCTGTCGCTACACGCCTACTACCACCGCAGCGACGACCTCATCGGGTACCTCGCCTCGGCCGACGCCATGGACGAGTTCATCAAGGGTGTGGTCGCCACCTGCGACCAGGTCGCGGCTGAGAAGCAGCACGCCCGCCGGATGATGTTGTCCTTCGACGAGTGGAACGTCGAGCACCGCTCCTACATCCCCGCCGAGGACAACGACGGCTGGACTCACGCCCCCCGCATCGTCGAGGACGAGTACACCGCCGAGGACGCCGTCGCCGTCGGCAACCTGCTCATCAGCCTCCTACGTCACTGCGACCGCGTGGCCATCGCCTGTCAGGCCATCCTGGTCAACGTCATCGCCCCGATCCGCACTGAGCCGGGCGGCCCTGCATGGCGGCAAGCGACGTTCCACCCGTTCGCGCTCACCGCGCGTCACGCGCGTGGCCGCGTCCTTCGCGTCAACACCTCGAGCGACACCGTCCTGGATTCGCCGACACGGGGCGCGGTGCAGCCGATCGACATGATCGCCACCCAGGCGGACGACGGTGCCCTGGCCATCTTCGTTGTCAACCGCAGCGACGCCGACGTCGTCGACACCAACGTCGACCTGGGCACCGACAGCCGGTATCGCGTGGTTGAGCACCTGGTCATCGACGGCCACCCCGAGCGAGCGGACCAGGACACGTTCCCTCGGGCCGTCCCCGTCAGCAGCGACGCGCACGAACTGGAAGAGGGCGGGCGGCTACAGCTCCACCTCCTACCGGCTTCCTGGAGCATGATCCGACTCGAAGCCGTCATCGAGGGGTGAGCGTCCGATGACGTCCGTCGGACACCGCAGACCGAACGCTGCGTCGCGACCGACCCGTTCGTCGCGACGCGCTGGCTCGTAGCGGCGCCCCGCGCCTCGACCGGCCTGGTCAGCGAGTTCAGCGAGACGCACGCCGACGCCTCGATCTGAGCGGCGGCCGAGCTGCGCACGCGAGCTACATATTTATCAATCTGCAGCGGAGCTTTCGATGTGGTCGGAGACGTGATTTCATGCAGTCGTACCCAGCCCGGACGTAGCAACCGAACTTGGCATTAGGCCGGCCAGGTCGGTGTATCGGGTTGAACAAATCAGTGGTCTCGGCAGATCGCGCTCCGTTCCCGACAAACCTTTTCGTTTAGAACGACTCATACGTCGCCGGGTCCGCGCCCCACAACCGACCACGTGCGAGTCCGGCGATCGCCGTCATCTCCGCATCGGACAGGGCGAAGCCGAAGACATCGAGGTTCTGGGTCTGATGGTCGGCGTGCGCCGAGCGAGGGATGGGGACGACTCCGGACTGGATGCTCCACCGCAGGGCGACCTGGCTGACGGTGACGCCGTGGGCGGCGGCGGCGTCACGCAGTGGCGGCCGCCGGGTCAAGTCTCGGCCCTCGGCGAGCGGACTCCACCCCTCGGTCACGACGCGCCGGGCGTGGTCGGCGGCCCACAGCTCCCGCTGGGGAAAGAACGGGTGCACCTCGATCTGGTTGACGGCCGGTGTCACCCCGGTCTCCCGGACAAGCCGGTCGATCTGTTCGGCGTCGAAGTTCGAGACCCCGATCGACCGGATGACCCCCTCGTCGCGGAGCTCGATCATCGCCCGCCACGAGTCGACGTACAGGTCGAGTCGGGGCAGCGGCCAGTGGATGAGGAACAGGTCGATCCGGTCTAGGCCGAGGTTGCGCAACGACGCTCGGCACCCGGCGAGGGTGGGTTCGTAGCCGTGGAACCGACCGGGCAGCTTGGTCGTCACACAGATCTCGGCCCGGTCGACACCGGATCGACGGACGGCCTCGCCGACCTCCGCCTCGTTGCCGTACTTGAACGCCGTGTCCAGCAGCCGGTACCCGGCCTGCAGGCCGGAGAGGATCGATCGGACGCCGCGTTCGCCGAGCATGTCGTAGGTGCCGAGCCCGATAGCCGGCATTGCATGACCGTCGTTCAGTTCAATGTTCGGCCCGGTTGTGGTTCCCTCGGAGGTCATGATTGCTCCTTGGCGTCGTGGCACGGGGATGAACTGATGCTGAGCCCGAGCATGTCGAGCAGCACGGCGGCGTCGTCGTGGCCGCGGACACGGCGCAGGACCGCGCGGCGGGCGCGGGCCTGGACCACGTCGACCGGGACGACGCACGGTGCGGGGTCCGCGCCCGCGGGCGTGAGCTCGCCGACGTCGGGTGGACGGTGTCCGAGATAGGGCATGGCAGCACAGTCATTCCGGGCAGTGGGCGGGCTCAGGTGAACGAGCGGCGCAGGCGGACACCGGCCGCGATCTGCCCCGCGCCCCGCGCCAGGAAGAAGGCGCCGGTGAGCACGGCCGCCGTCCACAGCGCGACACCGGGGAGGGCGATCAGCACCACCGCGGAGAGCAGGGTCACGACACCGAGGAACCCGTTCCACGGCCGGTCCTCATCGAGGGTCGCGGCCGTCATGAGTTCCTGGATGCCGGCGGCGACGAACCAGAGTTCGACGCCAAGCAGCACACCGAACACTCCGGCGCCGGGTTGCACGAGGCAGAGGACGCCGGCGGCAAGCGACAGCACGCCCAGCAGCACACCCCAGGTCCTGCCACCGGTCGACGTCATCGCCCGCCGAGCCGCAACGACCTGCGCGACCCCCTGCAGCAACAGCCCGATCCCGAGCAGCAACGCCAAGGTGAGCACGGTGATGCCGGGATACAGCAACGCCAGCGCACCGGCGACGACGCCCACCACCCCGTCGGCGACCAGCAGCCCCCAGGGACGGATGCGATCGGCCACCGGCGCGGCGGTGACTGGCCTGAGCGGTGTAGCCACGGCATTCTCCTTTCGGGAATCTCGCGCGCGGATCAGCTGAAGTGGATGCGGTCGACGTCGACGGCAACGAGCAGTGGCTCAGGCACCTTGCGCCGGTCGTTGTCGTAGGCGTACACCCGCCGCGTGGTGGGTACCTGGATGCCGTCGCGTTCGACGTACCCGCCGGCGTAGTTCGCGCCGGTGGCGCCGCCGAGGATGTCGACGGTGTAGTCGTGCCGCCGGAGCAGGCCGTCGGGGCCGAACCGGGAGATCTGGGTCCGGGTGTGGGAGGCGATGCCGGCGGGGAACGTGACCTGCAGGCTGCGCCAGGTCTCGCCGTCCCCCACCCATGGCTCGATCTCCTCGGTGACGAAGCCGGGGTAGGTGTAGAGGAACGGGGTCGTGAGGTACGTCCAGATGGCTTCGGTGGTGAAGTAGGCGGCCTGCAGGTCGTTCCACGGCTCGCCCGGAGCGAGCGCGCGGTAGCTGGCCTCGGGATCGTCGATGAGCTGCAGGACCGCGCCGTCGTCGATCTGCAGGGCCATCCGGCCGTCCTCGAAGACAGATCGGCGGCCGGGACCGCCGACCGGGTCGAGGGTGACGACCTCGTCGTGCGTGTTCGCCCGGAACGTGACGTGGGCGAAGAAGTCGGGTTTGCCGACCGCGTGCCACACGGCGCCGGTGATCGCCAGGTCGGCCTCGACCTGGGTGATTTGTGCCCACCGCTCGAGGCCGCCGTGGGCGTCGAGGGCGAGAGCGAGGAGGTCGTTCATGTCGGTACTCCGTCCGAGGGTCGGGGAAGGGTCTGTGGAACGACGAGGGCGGCCTTGCCGGTGTGTTCGCCGTGGCCAAAGCGCCCATCGCGTACGGCGGTGAGCGCCTCGACGGCGGCGTCGAAGGGGTAGGTGCGGGCGACGGGTACGACCAGCTCTCCGCGGCCGGCGAGGGCTACCAGGTCGCCGCGCACCGCGTTGCGGTAGGTCGTGCTCCAGGCGCCGGTACCGACGGCGTGGAAGCCGAACCGAGCGGCCGGGCCGAAGGCTGCGGACGTCGCGATCCGGCGTCGATCGGTCACGAGGTCGAGCGACGCCGCGATCGCGTAGTCGGCGCCCGAGCTGTCCAGCGCGATGTCGACCCCTGCCCGCCACACGTCACGCACCCGCTCGACCAGGCCGGGACCGTAGGCCACCGGCTCCGCTCCGAACCGGCGCACGGTGTCGAACTGGTCCGACGACGCAGTGCCGATGACTCGTGCACCACGCAACAGTGACTGTTGCACCGTGCTCACTCCGACGGCACCGGCCGCGCCGTGCACCAGCACGGTGTCACCGGAACCCACCCGGGCGACCTCGACCAGCTCGGCCGCAGCCGTCCCGGCCAGCAGCAGGTTCGCCGCCTGCTCCGGCCGCAACGACGGCGGCCAGCTGAAAACGTCGCGGACAGGCACGTTGAGCGCGGTCGCGTACCCGCCGGCGACGCGGAAGGCGACGACCTCCTCCCCGAGGCGTGGGGCGTGGTGGTCCGCGGCCGTTCCGAGCGCGACCACGCGCCCGGCGATCTCGAAGCCGACCACGAGGGGTAGGTCGCCGTCACCGCCACCACCGGCGATGCGGAGCAGATCGATGGGGTTGATCCCCGCCGCGATTACGGCGACGGTGATCTCGTCGCGGCCCGGCGGCGGGACCGTCACCGGGACCTGTCGGAGGACGCTCGGTGGTCCGAACCGTGGTGCGACCCAGCGGCGAGCCGGTCGGCCGGTCACGTCGGGCCCACGGCGGGGACGGTGCGCATGCCGCGGGCGGTCGCGGTCGCGGCTGCTGCAGCCACGGCCGCGACGGCTAGCACGACTGCACCGGTGGTGACGGCGTCGGACAGCCCGACGTGGCCTGCCAGCGTCCCTAGCCCGAGGCTGGTGATGACCTGGGCGAGGTAGGCCAGCAGGTACATCGCGGAAAGCCGGGCGGAATGATCAGCCGGCGCCGCCGCCGCGGTCAGCAGCGAGAGGCCACCGACGACGAGCAGGCTGTACCCCGCTCCCAGCAGCACGGCGGCGGGGAAGAACACGGCGATCAGGTGGGTCCAGGAGGCGACGAGCAGACCACTCAGACCGACCACCGTTGCGGCGGCTCCGCCGGCGACGGCCCGGACCGCCGGGACACGGCGGGCCGCCACGGCCACGGCGGCGATGGCCACAGCGAACACCGCGATCGTTGCGCCCTGCACCAGAACGTTGGAGGTGTCGAGCAAAGTGTGACCGATCTGGGCACCAAGGGAGAACATCAACGCGCCGAGGGCGTAACCGGCGGCGACAGCGGCGATCGCCACCGCGGTGGTGCTGCGGGCGTCGCGACCCAGACTGGGCCAGCGGGGTCGCCACGTTGCTTCCACGTACCGTTGGCCGAGGCCAACCGGCAGGAACCAGGCCGGCACGAGCAGTGCCCCGCACACCACGGCCAGGACGACGAACGTCAACCGGGCAGGCAGCGGCGCGTACTCGATGAGGCTGCCACCGACCAGTGCGGCTGCGACAACCCCGATCGCCGTCGCCACCGTATTCGTGGTGCTGGCCCGCGCGGCGCCGCCGGTGCCACTGGTGGCGACCTGAACCGCGGTGGCCGAGCTCATCGACAGGGCCACGCCGACACCGCACAGCGCCCGGGCGACGAACACGATCCCGATGGACGGAGCAGCGGCGAACAGCACAGCCCCGAGGGCCGAGCAGCCCAACCCGGCGAGGATCGCCGCGCGGAATCCGATGCGGTCGGGGAGGTCGTTGGCCAGCAGGAGCACGACGATGAGGGCCAGCGGGAAGACAGCGAACACGGCGGTGGTGACCGCGGGGCCGAGATCCCAGGTGCGGGCGTACAGCGGGTAAGTCAGCGACGGTGCGGCGCTGGTCCACAGCCCCACGCCGGCCACCGCAGTGGCGACGCGGAACGAGGATCGTTCGTCCAGGTCAGTGTGCACAGGCTGCTCCTCCGATCGCGCGCGCCGGGCACGGGGTTGTGCCCGGCGCGGCGGGTGGTTCGGTCAGGTCAACGTCGCGGTTGCTGCGGTGGTGATGACGCCGGTTACCGCGGTCGGGTTGGCCACCATCGACAGATGCGGCGCGGCGATCTTGGTGATGTGTGATCCGGCGCGGACCGCCATGGCCTCCTGCTCCGCCGGCGGCAGGAGTTTGTCCGCGGTGCCGATCACGTCCCAGGACGGGATGGTCTGCCAGGCCGGGACAACGGGAAAGGGTTCCGTCAAGGCAGCAGCGTTGAGTGGCCGTTGCGCGGCGGCGAGTGCCTGGGCCTGAGCAGCCGGGATTCCCGCGGCGAAGATGGCGGGGAACGATGCCGGCTTGACGTAGAGGTCGACGCCGGTCACGTGCCCGGCCGCGTCGTGCAATTGGACCTGGTTGATCGTGGTGGCGGGATCGAGAGTGGAGCCCGGCTTCGCCGACGTGAGGCCGAGAACAGTGCTGGTCTTCTTCGGGATGTAGGCGTCGACGTAGACCAGGGCCTTGACATTCGCGTTGCCCGTCGCGGCGTCGGTGATGACCATGCCGCCGTACGAGTGCCCTACCAGGATGACGGGTCCGGAGATGGTGGCCAGGTAGTCCTGAAGAGAGCGGGCGTCGTCGGCGACACCTCGAAGCGGGTTCGGTGGGACGTCGACGGTGTACCCCGCGGCCTGCAATTGTGTGGTGACCCCCGCCCAACTTGAGCCATCGGCCCAAGCGCCGTGGACGAGCACGATCGTCGGTTTGGCTCCTGTGGTGACGGGCGCGGCGTAGCTGTCGGTGGCCGAGACGACCGTGGAAATCGCCGTGGCGGCGATGATCAGGACCGCGGCCCTCTTGGCTGTGCCGCTGAAGGGACTGTTCTTACGGGACATGGTGGTTCCTTCCGATAGACGGTGACGCGCAGCGATCCGGGTGCTGAAACGGGGTGGTCTGGGCGAAAGTCAGCCGATGAACTCGAGCAGTGCGGTGTTCACCTGGTCGGCGTGGGTCCAGATGATCGCGTGCGGCCCGCCTTCGACGACGATGTGCTTCAGGCCGGTTATCAGAGCGGGCAGTCGGTTCCCGGTGTTGGCCGGCGGCAGGATGCGGTCTTGGTCGCCCTGCATGACCAGCACCGGCACTTCGAACGCGGCGACGTCCTTGCGGAAGTCGGTGAGCCAGGCGCTGATGCAGTCGACGACGGCGACCGCCGAGGCCGACACGGCGGTGTTCCAGCTGGCCCGGAACCGGTCCTCGCTGACCAACGTTCCCTTGTAGGCGTCGTAGTTGTAGAAGTTCTCGAGGAAGCCGGTCATGAACGCCGGCCGGTCCGCCTTCGCCGCCTGAATGAACCCGTCGAACACCTGCTGCGGCACGCCTTCGGGGTTGTCGTCGGTCTGCAGGAAGAACGGTGGGATCGGTCCGAGCAAAACAGCCCGGCTGATCCGGTCGCAGCCGTACGCGCCGAGGTAGCGCGTGACCTCGCCGGTGCCCATCGAGAACCCGACGAGCGTCACCTCGTTGAGGTCCAGGGTGCGCAGGACCACGTCGAGGTCGGCGGCGAAGGTGTCATAGTCGTAGCCGAACGACGGCTGGCTCGACTGGCCGAATCCCCGTCGGTCGTAGGCGATGACGCGGTGGCCGGCGGCGAGCAGGGCCGCTTCCTGCTTCTCCCACGACCTCCCGTCCAGTGGGTAGCCGTGGATGAGGACGACCGGTGGCCCGTCGCCGTGGTCCTCGTAGTAGAGCTCGATCGATCCGGAGTTCTCCTGGCCGACGGTGATGAAGGGCATGGTGCCTCCTGTGATGGGATACGGCGTTGGCGTGCCGCGGTGACGGGTTCCATCGGACCGCTGACCGACGCCGGGGGCATCGTCCGAACTGACGGTTCGCGAACAGGCCAACGGCGATCCGTCGGGGTGCGCGCCCTGCGCGCATCGTGCGATCTGGTGAGAACACCGCCGCGACCGGTACGGCCCACCGGCTGTCCTCAGGTCAGGTCGACAGGAAGCGGTCGACGTCGACGCTGAACTGCTGGTGGTGCTGAAAGAGGAACCCGTGGGCGGCGTCCGGGTACAGGATGAGCTCCCACTCAGGGACAAGCCCGGCGAGCAGGTGGCTGTACCGCGGCAGGATCATCCGGTCGGAGTCGCCGTTGGCGATCAGGGTCGGTCGGTCGATGTCCGTTGCGCGCTGCAGCAGTGCGTGGTTCGCCACCCCCCATCTGGTGACGGCGTCGTACTGCGCCATGCGCGTCTGCCAGGTTGTCGCCGTGTCCCGACCGTCGTGGCGGCCGGCCATCCGGGCGAGGGCGGCATGACCCGCGGCTTGGCTGTCGTCGCTGGGCGTGAAGAAGACCCGCAGGTACTGCTCGGCGGTGGTGGTCGGGTTGCCGACGTCGCCGATGACATCGGGCGCCCAGCCGTGCATTCCCGGGCCTCCATGGGGTGCGGCGGACGCGAGCACCAGCCGGTGGATCAGGCTGGGGCGGGTGAGGACCAACTCTTGGGCGACGAAGCTGCCGATGGAGAAGCCGAGCACGTCGATGTCCGCCAATCCGAGGGCGTCGACGAACGCCAAGGCGTCCACGGCCATCTGCTCCACTGTCGACGGAGTCGTCCCGGTCGACGCGCCCACACCGGTGTTGTCGAAGGTGACGACGCTGCGGTGTTTGCTCAGGGCGTCGATGAGCGCGGGGTCCCAGTTGTCGAGGTTGCCGCGGAAGTGTTGCAGGAGCAGCAGCGGGCGTTCGTCGGCCCGCCCCGTGTGGCGGAAGGCGAAGACGGTGCCGTCGGCGGCATGGACGGTGCTGGTGTTGACCTCGATGTAGGTCGCAGAAGATGGGTTCATGGCGCCGACCGTAAGAACGAATCGTTGCTCTGAGCATCGTCGGAACTGGCGAGACCTGAAGTCTTCCCACGTCCTGAGCTGTGCCCGAACATAGTCAGTTCGAGCGATGACCCCGCGGACCGGGACGTGCTCTACTGGTCGCGACGAACGGAGCCCCGCTTGTACTTCCTGGTGACCGCGTCGGCCGCGGACCCCGCCGCGACGACGTCGCCCGCCGTGCCGCGGACAACGTTGAAGGAACTGCAGGACGAGCGTGTCGTGACCGGGTGCTGGCGCCGCGGCGACGGCACCGCGCTGTACCTGGTGGTGGAAGCTGCCGACGAGCACGAGGTCCACCGCGCCATGGGTCGGCTGCCGGCCGTCGACGACGGCCGGTTGGCGGTCGATGTGATCGGGGTCGAGATGCTGTGTTGAGCCGTCAGGTCACCGGGGCGGGCCGGCGTGTTCGTGGACCAGGTTGGTGAGCTGAACCCTCGACCGCACGCCGAGTTTCCCGAACGTGGACCGCAGGTGGGTCGCGACCGTGTGCTGCGAGATGCCGAGCTCGGACGCGGCCGACCGGTTGGTGTGGCCGCGACTCACCAACCGGGCCACCAGCATCTCGCTCTCGGTACGCTCGGGCCAGCCCACGACCGCGCGCGCGCCGCCGGAAGGCCGCCGCTGCCGGCGGACGCCGAGGCGGCCGAGCGCGCCGCCTTCCATGCCGGCCATCTCGAGCTGTTT
>CAXUNA010000011.1:0-6274 GCA_964252095.1 uncultured Jatrophihabitans sp.
GCCCGCCGGCGCCGGGGATGAGGCCCAGCTTCACCTCGGGCAGCCCGAGCCTCGCGTCCCGCCCGGCGACGCGCAGGGTGCAGGACAGAGCCAGCTCCAGACCGCCGCCGAGCGCGAGCCCCTCGATCGCGGCGATCGACAACCGGTCGGCCGCCGCGATCCGGTCCAGGGCCGACCGCAACCGGTCGCCGTACGCGGTGAAGGCGTCGGCGTCCATGTCGCGCATGGCCTTGATGTCGGCGCCGGCGGCGAAGAACCCCGGCCGGGCCGAGGTGACCACCATGACCGCGACGTCGCCGCGGGCGTCGGCGGCGTCCAGCGCGGCGTGCAGGCCGTCGATGATCGCGACGCCGAGCGCGTTGGCCGGGGGGCGGTCGAGGACGACCTGCACGATGCCGGGCCCGACGTCCCGGGTGGTGACGACGTCGTCACCGGTGGTGGTGGTCATCAGGCCATCGTCAACCCGCCGCTGACCGACAGCGTCTGCCCGGTGACGTACCCGGCGGCGTCGGAGGCGAAGAACGCCACCGCGGCGGCGATGTCGGCCGGCTGGGCCAACCGCCGCATGGGCACGCCGCGGGTCATCCCGCTGATCACCTTGTCGGCGCTGTCCCCGGAGGCGTCGGCGAACTTGCGCAGCGCGGGGGTGTCGGTGGGGCCCGGGCAGACGGTGTTCGCGGTGATGCCGTGCCGGGCGAGCTCGCGCGCGAGGGTCTTGGTGAACGCGATGATCCCGCCCTTGGAACCGGAGTACACCGCCTCCATCGAGGAGCCGACCCGCCCGGCGTCGGAGCCGATGTTGACGATCCGACCGTACTTCCGCTCGACCATGCCGGGCGCGATCTCCTTGATGACCCGCAGCGCGCCCTTGAAGTTGACGTCGAGGATGCGGTCCCAGAACTCCTCGGTGCTGTCGAGGAAGAGCATGAAGTCGTCGAACCCCGCGTTGTTGACGATGATGTCGACGGGCCCGAGGGAATCCTCGACCGTCTTGATCCCCGCCAGCACGGAGGCGGTGTCGGTGACGTCGACTGCCACACCGACCGCCCGGCCCCCGGCGGCGGTGACGGCCGCGGCCGTCTCGTCGGCGGCGTCACCCGCGAGATCGGCGACGGCGACGGCGACGCCCTGCGCCCCCAGGGTTTCGACGATGCCACGGCCGATGCCCTGGGCACCGCCGGTCACGAAGGCCACGCGTGCGGTCATGGAGATCTCCTAGAGGTGGGTGCGGGTCGAGGTGGGGTGGACGCCGTGCAGCGCTCGTCCGAGGGCGTCACGGTGTTCGGGGGCGGCGACGGCGACGAGTCGCTCCGCGCGTTCTTCGAGCGAGACGCCCCGCAGGTGGGCGGCCCCGTGCTCGGTGACGACGACGTCGACGTCGGCCCGGGTCGTGGTGACCGGGCCGGCGAGTGCGGCCCGGATCGTCGACTCGCTGCGGCTGGTCGACCGCAGCGCGATGATCGAGCGGGCTCCGGTGGTGGACGCGGCGTGCGAGAAGTCGGCCTGGCCCCCGACCGCACCGATGTGGACGCCCCGCGCCATCTCGGCGCCGACCTGTCCCGAGAGGTCGACCTCGATGGCCGAGTTGACGGCGACGAACCGGTCGAGCTGCGCGAGGACCGCCGGCGCATGCGTGTAGCTCGCCGCCCGGAACCGCAACGGCAGGTCGGGAATCCGCTCGTACAACCGCGTGGTGCCGAGCGCCGCACCGGTGACGACCAGCCCGGTGTCGATCTCCTTACGAGCGCCGGTGACCACGCCGGCGTCGACGAGGTCCATGACGCCGTCGGCGATCATCCCGGAGTGCACGCCGAGATCGGCGTGGCCGGACAGGCACTGCAGGACGGCCGACGGCAGTGTCCCGACGCCGATCTGGAAGGTGTCACCGTCGTCGATGAGCCCGGCGACCTGCCGGGCGATCGTGCGGTCGACGTCGTCGGGGACCCGCTGTGGTGCAGTGAGCAACGGTCGGTCGCTCTCGACGACCGCGGCGAAACGGTCGATGTGCACACGCGGAGCGCCGATCGTGACGGGCATCTGCTGGTTGATCTCGGCGATGAGCACCGGCGTGTGCTCGACGGCGTCCGCGACGTAGTCCACCCCGACCCCCAGGGTGCACCAGCCCTCGGCGTCGGGCGGCGAGACCTGGACGAAGCCGACGTCGGCGGGGATGACCCCGGTGGCGAACAGGTCCGGCAGCGCCGAGTAGTGGCACGGGATCACCCGCAGCCGTCCGGTCCGGCTGAGCAGCCGCAGCCGCCCGAGCGCACCGTACGACGACAGCTCGATCGAGTCCGGCAGGGCCGAGGTGAGCCGTTCGTCCCAGGACATCCCACAGAACGCCCGGACCGGCGCGGCGGCGCCGGTCAGGGCGTCGGCCTGCTCGAGCAGCGCGTGCACGAGCGGCGTCGGCTCGGCGCTGGTCTGGCTCCACCAGACGCCGGTGCCGGGGGAGATCCACGGGGAGAGGTCGAGCATCCGGCGGCTCAGTCGGTCCGCTGGATCAACGTGGCGGTGCCGAGGCCGCCGCCGCAGCACATCGTGACCAGGCCCAGTTCGACGTCACGCCGTTCCATCTCGGCGAGCAGCGTCGCGACCAGGCGTGCACCGCTCGCGCCGACCGGGTGGCCGAGCGCGATCGCGCCGCCGTTCACGTTGACGCGGTCCGTGTCCGGCTTCAGCTCGCGTTCCCACGCCAGCACGACCGAGGAGAACGCCTCGTTGATCTCGACGAGATCGATGTCGTCCATGACCAGGCCGTTGCGCTCGAGCAGCTTGCGGGTGGCGGGGATCGGTCCGGTCAGCATGATGACCGGGTCGACACCGACGGTGGTCTGGTCGACGATCCGCGCCCGGGCGTGCAACCCGTGCTCCTCGACCGCCTCCCGCGACGCGACCAGCACGCCCGCAGCGCCGTCGGACATCGGCGACGAGGTTCCCGCCGTGATGCGGCCGTTCTCGGGCCGGAACACGGTCTTCAGGGTCGCAAGGGTCTCGAGGCTGGTCTCCGGCCGGATGCCCTGGTCGCTGGTGCGCAGCTCGCCCCCGGCGGTCATCGGCACCAGTTCGGCGTCGAACCGCCCGGCGGCGACGGCCGCGGCCGCCAGTCGGTGGGACCGCACCGCGAACTCGTCCATCTCCTGCCGGCTGATGTCCCAGCGTTCGGCGATGAGTTCGGCACTCTCGCCCTGCGGGACGAAGTCGTACAGCGCGCGCAGTTCCGGGGTCCACGGGTCTCCGTAGAGCTCCGAGATCCTGGCCGGTGAGTTCATCGGCACGTGACCCATGTGCTCGACACCGCCCGCGATCACGAGGTCGTGCGTGCCGGTGCCGACGAGCCCCGCGGCCAGCTCGACGGCGGTCTGCGCCGAACCGCAGCGGCGGTCGAGCACGGTGGCCGGGACCTCGGGCGGGTACCCGCCCTGCAGCCACGCGTTGCGGGCGATGTTGCGGGACTGCTCGCCGAACGGGGCGGTGCAGCCGACGACGAGGTCCTCGATCGCGGCGGGCGGAAGCCCACTGCGTCCGAGCAGCTCGCGGTAGCAGGCGAGCAGCAGTTCGTTCGGGTGGGTGTCGCGGAACCACCCGCGTTCGGCGTGCGCCCGGCCCATCGGGGTGCGCACCGCCTCGGCGAGGAGGACCTCCCGGCTGTGCCGGGCGAACGGTCCGGTGATCGTCCGCATCAGATCACCGTCCCGCCGTCGACCGGGATGACCTGGCCGGTGATGTATCCCGCGGCGTCGGACGCGAGGAACACGAAGCTGCCCGCGACCTCGTCGGGCGTGGCCCACCGGCCGAGCGGGATGCGGGCGAGGGTCATGGCCGCCAGTTTCTCGTTGTCACGGATGTTCTGCGTCATCGGCGTGGCCGCGAGCGGCGCCAGGGCGTTGACGGTGATCTGCCGCCGCGCCAGTTCCTTCGCCAGCGACTTGGTGAAGCCGATGATTCCGGCCTTGGCCGCCGCGTAGTTCGCCTGACCGATGGTGCCGACCAGCCCGGCGGCGGAGGTGACGTTGATGATGCGGCCGGTGCCGTCGTCGGGCAGGTGGGCGAGCACCGCCTGCGAGCAGGTGAAGGCCCCGACGAGATGGATGTCGAGGACGTGCCGGAACGCCTCCTCGCTGAGCTTCGGGAACATCGCGGGCGCGATCGCGCCGGCGTTGTTCACGAGCACGTGCAGGGTCCCGCCGGTGAGGGCGGCGGCCTGGGCCGCTGCCGTGGCCGCCGCCTCGGCGTCGCGCACGTCGAGTTCGGCGTGCTCCGCCGTGCCACCTTCCTCCCGGATCGCCTTCGCGGTGAGGGCCGCGGCGGCGGCGGCGACGGCGGTGACGAGGACCGCGGCGCCCGCCCGGGCGAACGCCTTCGACACCGCGGCGCCGATGCCGCTGCCCGCGCCGGTGACCAGGGCCGACCGACCCTCGAGCGAGAACAACCCCGCCATCAGTAGCTCCTCGGCAGGCCGAGCACGTGTTCGCCGAGGTAGTTGAGCACCATCTCCTGACTCAACGGTGCAATGCGCAACAGTCGCGCTTCACGGAAGTAGCGCGCGACGTGGTACTCCTCGGAATACCCCATGCCGCCGTGGACCTGCAGCGCACGGTCGGCGGCGTTGAACCCGGCCTCGGCGCAGAGGTACTTGGCGATGTTGGCCTCGCGGGCACACGGCTGGCCGTGGTCGTACAGCCAGGTCGCCTTGCGCAGGGTGAGCTCGGCGGCGTCGAGGTGGGCGAGCGAATCGGCCAGGGGGAACTGCAGGCCCTGGTTCATACCGATCGGCCGGCCGAACACCTCACGCTCGTTCGCGTACCGCACGCCACGGCGCAGGGCGGCGCGGCCGAGCCCGAGGGCCTCGGCGGCGACGAGCATCCGCTCGGGGTTCAGGCCGTCGAGGATGTAGCGGAAGCCCTGACCCTCCTCGCCGACCCGGTCCTCGACCGGGATCTCCAGGTCGTCGATGAACAACTCGTTCGAGCTGACGGCATTGCGGCCCATCTTCTGGATCGGCCGGATGTCGACGTGGTCGCGGTCGAGGTCGGTGAGGAAGAGGGTGAGCCCGTCGGTCTTCTTCGTGACGTCCTCGAGCTTGGTGGTGCGGGTCAGGAGCAGGACCTTCTCGGACTCCATGGCCTTGGAGATCCACACCTTGCGGCCGTTGACGACGTACTTGTCGCCGTCGCGACGCGCGAAGGTCGTGAGGCGTGTGGTGTCCAGACCGGCGCCGGGTTCGGTGACGCCGAAGCAGACGTGCAGGTCGCCGGTGACGATCCGCGGCAGGGTGCGCGCCTTGAGCTCGGCCGAACCGTGCTTGATGACCGGGTGCATCCCGAAGATCGACAGGTGCATCGAGCTCGCGGCGTTCATGCCGCCGCCGGACGCCGACACCTCCTCCAGCAGCAGCGCCGCCTCGGTGATCCCGAAGCCGCTGCCGCCGTACTCCTCCGGCGTGGTGATCCCGAGCCACCCCGCCTGCGCGAAGGTGTCGTAGAACTCCGTCGGGAACTGGTGCTCGGTGTCCTTCTCCAGCCAGTACTGGTCGTCGAACTTCGAGGCCAACTCGGCGACGGCCTGCCGGATCGTCGTCTGGTCCTCGGTCAGGTCAAAGTCCACGACGAGCTCCTCGATGTCGGTATCGGTAGCACGATATCAAAGGTCGGACCAATTATTGCTGGCCGGCGAGAGGCAACGCAGACGCCAGCCGTTCGTTCCACACGGCGGGGCTCCCGGCGAGTTCCCGGTCGAGCCACGCCCGCTTGTAGGACAGCTGCAGGTCGTACTCCCAGGTGTAGCCGATCGCGCCGTGCACCGTGAGCGCGGAGTCGGCGCAGCGCGCGCCTGCGGCAGTGACCTGCGCCTTGGCCGCGGCGGCGTAGAGCTCGGCCTCGGGGTGACCTGAATCGACCACCTCCGCCGCCAGGTAGACGATCGAGCGGGCCGCCTCGACGTCGACGAGCATCTGGGCCGCAGCGTGCTGCACGGCCTGGAAGGCACCGATCGCACTGCCGAACTGCTTGCGTTGCCCGCTGTACTCCACCGTCATGTCGAGCATCCGCACCATCGTCCCCAGGCTGTCCGCCGCGACGAGCACGGCCGCGCGCCGGGCCGCCCGCGGCAGCAGGTCCGCCGCGTCGGCCAGGAGAGGCACCCCGACCGCGGTGTCGAGCGTGACGTCCGCCACGGACCGGGTGCCGTCCAGCAACCGGTGCCGGACGACCGTGACCCCCGGGTCGTCGGCCGCGCCGGCCCAGCAACGCACACCGTCACCGACCACGGCCGG
>CAXUNA010000011.1:6284-20570 GCA_964252095.1 uncultured Jatrophihabitans sp.
TGCCCATTTCGACGAGCCGGGCAGCCACTGACCCGAGATGTCGCACACGATCGGCACCGAGCACGTGCCGGACCGTGCCGGTCAGCCGGTCACCCGCGACCCGGACATCCGTGGCGGCGTCGGGTGGCACGTCGGCCGGCACCGCCACCGCCGCGAACCCGCCCTTGTCGAGGACATCGGTCACCAGGTCGTCCTGTCCCGCCAGCGCGGGGACCGCGAGCACGGTCGCGAGCCACGCGGCCGACGGTGCCGTGGCGCGGCCCAGGGCCTCCGCGACCAGCGCCAGCTCGACGAGACCGCCGCCCTGGCCGCCGACGTCCTCGGGCGTGCCGACCCCCAGCCACCCTTCGCCGGCGAGCGAGTGCTCGAAAGCCGTCGGGTCGCCCGTGTCGATCCACTCGCGCACCGCATCCGAGGTGACCGCGTGGTCGACCCAACCACCGAAGGCCTCGGCCACCATGGTCTGCTCTTCAGACAGTTCCCACCGCATCAGCGTTTCGCCTCCCGGGCAGCGCGTCGCGACGCGACCGCCGCACTAGAGTGTCGCCCGTGGCCGCCTCCGAGCCCCGTGTGGTCCCCCGTGGACGCTCGGACGTACGACTCAGTCCGATCGACGTTCCCAAGGCGTCCGACGTCCTCGTGCACGACCTGCGCGAGCGCATCCTCTCCGGCGAACTGCCCGAGGGCACCGCGCTGCCGCCGGAGCGCGAGCTCGTGGTGCAGACCCGGATGAGCCGCACCACGGTGCGTGAGGCGCTGCGCATCCTCGAGGTGCAGGGTCTGGTCACCATCCGTGCCGGCCGCGCCGGCGGCGCCTTCGTGCGTCGCCCCGACGGCGAGTCGGTGACGAGCTCGGTCAGCCTGCTCATCCGCGGCAACCAGATCCGGCTGTCGGCCCTGCTCGAGACCCGCGAGGCGCTCGAACCCGTCTGCGCCCAGCTCGCGGCCGTGCACCGCACCGACGACGACGTCGCGGCCCTCAAGGCGGCCAACAAGGCGATCGCCGATCCGGATGCGACGCTCGCGGAGTTCCTGCAGGCGAACGTCGACTGGCACGTCGGCGTCGCGGTCGCGACCCACAACGAGCTGATCACCGCGTTCGTCACCGCGCTCTCGCGCGCCATCTACAGCTCGACCGAGAACGAGACCTTCGTCGACGCCGACGTGCGGCAGGTCACCGCCCGGGCCCACCGTTCGGTCACGCAGGCCATCGAGAAGCGCGACGTGACGGCCTCGGTCCGTCGCATGACCCGCCACGTGCACGAGTACGCGAAGGCGGTCCTCGCGGTGGAGCAGCGCACCGAGATCAACGTCGACGACTAGGCGGCGTCCGGACCTCCTCACGGTCTCGGCATCCCGAGGATCCGCTGCGCGACGATGTTGCGCTGGATGAACGTCGAACCGCCGGCGATCGCCGTACCGCGCGCCTGGTAGGCGAGGCGCACCCACCGGGCGGTGTCCGCGGCGTCGTCGTCCTCCGGCGCCAGTTGCCCGCCGAGCGGTGCGATCGAGAGCCGGAAATCGGCGACGTCCTCGACCAGCGGGCAGAAGAACAGCTTGCCGATCGAGGTCACCGGCCCCGGTGAGCCGCCGTCGGCGGCCAGGGTGAGCACGCGCTGGCCGATCGCCTGGTGCACGAGGGTGCGGCCGTAGAGATCGGCGACCTGCTGGCGGACGTGCGGGTCGGCGCCGAGCGGCGAGCCGTCCGGAGCCGTCGCGTCGGCGACGGCCGTGACGAGGTCCCGCGCCGCACGCAGGGTGTTGACGCGACCGGTCGCGATCGCGACCCGCTCGTACCCGAGCGTCGCCATCGCCACCTTCCACCCGCCGTCGACCTCGCCGACCACCAGGTCGTCGGGGATGACGACGTCGTCGAGGAAGACCTCGTTGAACTCGGCCTCGCCGAGCATGTGCCGCAGCGGTCGGACCGTGACGCCCGGCGTGTCCATGGGCAGCAGGAAGAACGTGATTCCCTTGTGCCGGGGCCCTCCGCCGGTCCGCGCCAGCAGGATCGCATGAGCGGCGATGTGGGCGCGGCTGGTCCAGATCTTCTGGCCCTGGACCCGCCACCCGCCGTCGACCTTCGTCGCCGTGGTGCGCAGGGACGCGAGGTCCGACCCCGCCTCCGGTTCGGAGAACAGCTGGCACCAGACCTGCTCGCCGCGCAGGATGGGCTCGAGGAAACGCCGTTTCTGCGCATCGGTGCCGTGGTCGATGATCGTGAGGCCGGCGAAGTCCTCGCCGATGATGTTGAGCCGGTCCGGGGCCCCCGCGCGGTCGAACTCCTCACCGAGGATCGCCCGGCGCCGTGCGTCCATGCCGCCGCCGCCGTACTCGGCGGGCCACGACGGCCCGGCGTAGCCCGCCGCGTGGACCAGGCGTTGCCACTGCTGCCAGAACGGCACCTTGTCCGCGAGGGCCACGGGTTCCGGCCACGGCAGGGTGGGGACGGTCCGCTCCGCCCATTCGCGCACCTCGGCCCGGAAGCGGGCGTCGTCCGGGGCGTCGCCGAGATCCACGCCGCACCTCCGTCCTCGATACTGCAAATGGTCAGACCAAAACCTAGCACCCCGTCAGCGGGCTCGGAGCAGCTCCCGCACCTCGGCCACCCCGGCCGCGGCCTCGGCGTCCGACACGGCGGCCGGGACGACCGTGATGTCCGTGGCGCCGGCGCCGACGAACGCCCGCAACCAGTCGGCGACCTGCTCGGGTGTGCCGGCCGGGGTGACGTTCGCGAACCGCTCCCCCGGCAGGTGGTAGAGCCCCTCGAGTCGCGCCGAGAGCGTGGCGCGCGCGGTCGGGGCGTCGGGCCCGAAGCCGCACCACACCGACAACCCGAACCACGTGGGGGCGGGCCGCGTCCCGCCCGCGGCGGCTTCGAGGATGCGGGCACGGGTGTCGGCGAACCGTCGGGCCGAGCAGAACATCCCGAGCCAGCCGTCGCCGTACGCGACCGTCCGGCGCACCGCGTGGTCACCGGCTCCACCGATGACGATCGGGACCGCGGGGACGGGCGCGGGCACGACGGCGGCCTGCTCGAGGGTGAAGAACTCGCCGACGTGGTCGACGGGTTTGCCGGTCCCGAGTTCCCGCAGGAGCTGCAGACACTCGTCGGTCCGGCGGCCACGGGTGGCCGGGTCAACCCCGGAGTTGCTGATCTCGCGACGGTCCTCGCCGCCCACGCCCACGCCCAGCACGAGCCGGCCGGGGTCGATCTGCGCCAGCGTCGAGAGCTGACGCGACACCAGCAGCGGGTGGCGCAGCGCGAGTTGGTAGACCCCGACGTGCACGGGCAGCGTGTCGTGCCCGGCGAGCACCGCGGCGGCCGAGATCAGGCCGTCGAACCCCGTGCCGTCGTGGAAGCTGACGTGATCGCCGAGGGTGACGTGGTCGACGCCGGTGGCGGCGATGCGGTCGAGGTACGCCCTGGTCGCGGTGGGCGATCCCGACAGCAGGCTGTCGTGGACCGAGATGCCGACCCGGACCGGCGTCACGCGTCGGCCGACCGGAGCTTCTCCGCGATGTCCGCGCGCAGCACGTGCTTCTGCACCTTGCCGGTGGCGGTCAGCGGGAGCTGCTCGATCACCTCGAGACGCTCGGGCAGCTTCGACGTCGCGATCTTCAACCCTCGCAGGAATTCCACGAGGTCGGCGAGCGTGGGCGTGGCCGATCCCGCGACCGGCACGACGTACGCACACACCCGCTCCCCCAACCGCTCGTCGGGCATGCCGACCACGGCCACCTCGCCGACGTCCGGGTGCTGCAGCAGCAGCTCCTCGAGCTCGCGCGCGCTGATGTTCATGCCGCCGCGGATGACGATGTCCTTGAGCCGCCCGGTGATGCGGACGAACCCGTCGGCGTCCATGACCCCGAGGTCACCGGAGCGGGAGAACCCGGCGTCGGTGAACAACAACGCCGTCTGCTCGGGGTCGCGGTAGTACTCGAGCATGTGGCTCGGCCCGCGGTACGCGACGTCGCCCTCGATCCCGCGCGTGACCTGCTCGCCGAACGGGTCGACCACCTGCACCTCGGCGCCCATGAGCGCCGAACCGTCCGAGGTCGACGACCGCTCCGACGGGTCGTGCACCGTGCACATCGTGGTGAGCAGGTTCTCCGACCGGCCGTAGAGCGAGAGCACCTGGCAGCCGGCGAACTTCTCCCGTGCGCGGCGCACGATCCCCCCCGGGATCGGCGAGCCCGCGCACACCCAGATCCGCAGGCTCGAGGCGTCGTGTCGGGCGGGGTCGTGGGCACCCATCAGCATCTGCAGGAACGCCGTGGCGGTCGTGGTCACGGTGCAACGGTGTTCACGGACCAGCCGCAGGCCCTCGGCCGGGTCCCACGCGGGCATCAGCACCGACGAGGCGCCGTACAGCGCCGGCAGCATGATGCTCGTGACCAGACCGGTCGAGTGCGAGACCGGCGACGGGCCGAACTGCACGTCGTCCTCGGTGTAGGCGATGCTGGCGCCGATCGCCCGCGCGCTCGCGCACATGGTGTTGAAGGTGTGGAAGCAGCCCTTGGGCCGCGAGGTCGTCCCGGACGTGTAGACGATCGTGAACGGGTCGTCGCCGGTCGGGCGCGGGCCGAGCTCGGCCAGCAGGTCCTCCAGCGGGCCTTCGGCGTCGAGGCTCTCGAGCGCCACCGAGCCCGCCGGACCGCCGCCCTCCGGCACCCGCACGGTCACCAGGGTCGCCACCGCCGGGTTGTCACGCCGCAGCGCCTCGTGCATCTCGGCGAACCCGAACCCGCGGAACTCGCCGGCGGTGACGGTCACCGTCGCGCCGGAGTGGCCGAGCACGAAGCCGACCTCGTCGTCGCGGTAGATGGGCATGATCGGGACGATCACGCCGCCGGCGGCGCCGATCGCCGCCATGACGGTGACGAACTCCGTCCAGTTCGGGAGTTGGACAGCGACCCGGTCGCCCCGCCCGACCCCGAGCCGGCGCAGGCCGACCGCCAGCCGCACCGCCCGCTCGTAGGTCTCGCGGTAGGTCAGCGAGGACGTGTCGTCGACGACGTAGACGTGGTCGGGCCGCCGCGCGGCCTGGGCCGCGAGCAGGTCGATCAGGATCTCGTCGTGCCAGAACCCGGCCTCGCGGAAGCTCGCGATCTGGGCGTCGGTGTACCGCTGGTGGACGGACATGGTGGGCGACGACATCGGCGCGGGCTCCTGTGCTCGTGGCAGCGGTCACAACTGGTCATCAACCTAGAATGGTCGGACCGAAGACGCAACGGGCGGTGGCCGTGGAACCCCTGTGCGAGCGGCCCGGTCGTCGCCCCGCCCTCGCCACCCTGACAGCCGCCCCTCGATGTCCTACACTCGATGCAACTGAGTCACGCACGTTGTCGACCCAGCGAGACCGGAGGCACCCGATGCACACCGTGGAACGCACGGCCACCGAGCGGCTGCTCGACGTCGCCCGCGACCCCCGCCCCTCGATCGAGGCGTGGAAGGCCGACCACCCCGGGCGCCGCGTGATCGGTGTGCTGCCGATGAACTTCCCGCGCGAACTCGTGCACGCCGCCGGCGCGTTGGCGGTGGTGGTCCAGGACGACCAGAAGCCGGTGACCGAGGGCCGGGCCCTGCTCGCCGAGTTCTACTGCGGGTACACGCGCAATCTCGCCGACCAGGCCGCCACCGGCCGGCTCGACCTGTACGACGCGATCCTCATGGCCGACCACTGCATCCAGCTCGTGGGCGCGGCCGACGTCGTGCGGATGGTCGTGCCGGAGACCCCCGTGCGGTTCGGCATGCTCAACTCCGCCCTCGACGACGCCTGGGCCGACGACCGCGTGCAGGTGACACTCCGACAGCTGCGGGCCGACGTCGAGGAGCTCACGGGGTCCCCGGTCACCGACGACGCGCTACGCGACAACATCCGGGCCCACAACCGGTCCCGGCAGCTGCTGCGGCGGTTGTTCGACGAACGACGGGCGGGCGACGCCACCTTCTCCCCCACCGTGCTGCAGGCGTTCGTGCTCGCCGCGATGGCGATGGATCCCGTCGAGTTCCACGACCTGCTGCGCGAGGCGGTCGCCGAAGCGTCGGCCGGGCGACGCGACGACCGCGTCCGTGTCCACCTCTCGGGTCACCTGTGCCACGCCCCGCGGCGCGAGCTGCTCGAGGCGATCGAGGACAGCGGCGCCGTGGTGGTCGACGACGACCTCTACGTCGGCCGACGGTTCGTCTCCACCGACGTCGCCGAGGACGGGGACCCGATCCCCGCGCTCGGCGCCTGGTACCGCGAGCGCAACGTCGCGATCCCCTGCCCCACGCGGGTGCAGGCCGACGCCGATTGGGACGCCTGGCTGGTCGACGCCACCGGGCGCAGCGGGGCCGAGGCCGTCATCCACCTGATCCCGAAGTTCTGCGAGCCGCACATGCTCTACTACCCCGAACTGCGCAAGGGTCTCGACGCCGCCGGCATCCCCCAGCTGCAGCTGGAGACCGAACACGAGGGCATGCCGTTGGAATCGGTACGCACCCGCGTGGAGGCGCTCGTCGAGCGGGTCCGGCGGCGCCGCGCCGACCCGACTGTTGCATCCAGCACCGTTGTCACCGGAGGCACGCCATGACCACCACCCTGCCCGTCGACCGTTCGAACCGGCTGCAGGTCACCCGCGCCGGCGGCCGGATGATCAGCGACTACTGGGACGATCTGTTCACGGCACGCGACCGGGGCAAGAAGATCGTCTGGTACAACGGCGGCGCGCTGAATCCGATCTTCCAGGCGGCCGGGCTCGCGTGGTGTCACGGCGAGGCGTTCGCGGCCCGCCTGGCCGCCCAACGGCTCGAGGGCCCGGCGCAGCTCGCAGGCGCCGAGTACGGCTACAACGCCGAGTTGTGCAGCTACTCCCGCACCCACCTGGGGTGCTCGGTGCTCACCCTGCAGGGCGGCGGCGACATCGAGGGCAAGCCCGGCGAGCAGACCGGCGTGGTCGGCGCGCACGACCGTGAGGAGCTCGCGGGCAAGCTCCCCGCCCCCGACTTCTTCGTCAACAACTACGCCGGGTGCAGCACCGGGCAGCAGTGGGACGGCATCTCCTACCGGCTGTTCGGCAAGCAGCTGCCGATCTTCACCATCAGTCACCCGTTCCTCTGGGGCAACAAGCCCGACTCCGGCTACCTGCGCGGTCAGGAGTGGGAGGACGCGTCGGACTTCGTCGAGGGCCAGCTGCGGCAGCTCGTCGACTTCCTCGAGGTGCAGACCGGGCAGCCGTTCGACTGGGACGCGCTGTCGGAATCGATGACCCACATCAAACGCGCGGCCGAGCTGCGCAAGGAAGGTCTCGAGCTGTGCCGGGCCAAGCCCGCGCCCGCGACGTTCTGGGACTGGATCGCCTGCATCGCACCGATCAACTTCCTGCCCGGTGACCAGGCGCTGGTCGACTACTTCGCCGCCGTGCGAGACGAGATCCAGGACCGGCTCGACACCGGAATCCCCGGCGTGCAGGGCGAGAAGTACCGCCTGTACTTCGACGGCATCATGAACTGGAACAAGCTCGGCTTCCTGTCGCGGAAGTTCGCCGAGCACGGGGCCTCGGTCCTCGCCGGCCGCTACATCCACAACGCGTTCTGGCAGGAACCGCAGCTCATCGACACCGACAACCCGTTGCGCGGCATGGCCCAGCACTACCTGCTGTGTCCCACCAACCACGGCACGAAGACGCTCGACTACCTGACGCAGCGCGACTGCGAGGCCTACGACGTCGACGGCATCGTGTTCCACTCCACCCGCACCTGCCGGGCCTTCACCGGTCCGCAGCGGCTGCTGGCGAAGTCCGCGCAGGACAAGCTCGGGCTGCCCTCGATCTTCTTCGAGGGTGACGTCGCCGACGCGTCGTTCTACAAGGAGGAGATCCTCGAGAGCCGGCTCGCCGCGATGCTCGAGGCCATCGACGTGAAGCGGGACCGCGCGGCCGCGAGCATCTGATGGCGCTGTACCTCGGCGTGGATCTCGGCTCCACCACGGCGAAGGCGGTGGTGGTCGACGACGCCGGTGCGATCGTCTCCTCCAGCACGGTGCAGATGGGGGCGGTCAGCCGCAAGGGCATGCAGCGGGCGGTGGACGCGGCGCTCGCCGACGCCGGGACGACGGCCGAGGCCGTCACCCGCACCGTCTCGACCGGGTACGGCCGCCGGTTGGTACCCGGTGCCGACCGCTCGTACACCGAGATCACCTGTCATGCCCGCGGCACGGCCGCGATGGTCCCCGGCGTGCGGCTCGTCATCGACATCGGCGGCCAGGACAGCAAGGCGATCACGGTCGACGCCGACGGGTACGTCCAGGACTTCGCGATGAACGACCGCTGCGCGAGCGGCACCGGGCGGTTCTACGACGTCCTCGCCCGAGCGCTGGAGTGCGAACTCGACGAACTCGGCCCGCTCGCCATGACCGGCGGCGAGGACCTCGAGGTCAGCAGCATGTGCGCGACCTTCGCCGAGACCGAGATCGTCTCGCTGATGGCCCAGGATCTGCCGGTCGCCGACATCGCGGCCTCGGTGCACCGGGCGATCGCGGCGCGGACCCTCGCCCTCGTGGCCCAGGTCGGCCGGCGCACCCCCGTCGTCCTCACCGGAGGTGTGGCGAAGAACCCGGCCGCGGTGCACTTCCTCGCCGAGGCGCTCGGCACCGAGGTTGGCGTGCCGGAACACCCGCAGATCACGGGTGCCTTCGGCGCCGCTCTGCTCGCCCGCGACGCAGCACGGGCCGGATCCGGCGCTCCGACAGCTGCTGTCGCCGACGTCGACCACCCCCACCAGGTCGGTGTCGGCCACGCCGCCCCCGGCCACAGCTGTGCAGGATGCAACGGTCAGCCGTCGGCGATCCTGCAGCTGGGCCCGGTCGGCGGCTGATCGGCTCGCCCTGATCTGAGCACACATGTGTGCGCAGATCGCGCCGGCCGCCCACTCACCGCGACCCCAGCACACATGTGCGCCCAGATCTCGCTGCCCGCCCGCTCACCCCGCGTGCTCGGTCGCGCGCTTCGCGACCAGCACCTCGTCGAACGCCAGGTCGCCGTTCTCGGCCCGCTCCCGCAGCACGTACTTCTGGGTCTTGCCGGTGGGTGTCATCGGGAGGGCATCGACGAAGGCCCAGAACACCGGGGTCTTGTGCGGGGCGAGCTGGCCCTGCAGGAACCGGGCCAGCTCTGCGGCCGACGGCGGGACGTGGCCGGCCCGCAACCGCAGCACCGCTCCGACCTGCTCGCCCCATGTCTCGTCGGGAACCCCGATGACAGCGGCGGTCTCCACGGCCGGATGGTCCTGGAGCGCCGCCTCGATCTCGGCCGGGTAGAGGTTCATGCCGCCCCGGATGATCATGTCCTTGACGCGGCCCGTGACCCGGATGAAACCGCGCTCGTCCATCGTCCCGATGTCACCCATGTGCAGCCAGCCCTCGGCGTCGATCGTGAACGCCGTGGCATCGGGCATCTCGTGGTACCCGAGCATGTTCTGGTAGCCGCGGGCACAGATCTCGCCGCGCTGTCCGAGGGCGGCCGGCTCCCCGGTCTCGAGGTCCGCGATCTTGACCTCGAGTTGCGGCAGCGGCCGGCCCACCGTGTCGGCCTGGTCCTCCGGGGTGTCCGTGACGCGCGTCTGGGTCACCACACCGTGCATCTCGGTCTGACCGAACAGGATGCTGAACTGGCAGTCGAGGGTGGCGATCGTGCGTCGGACCAGCGACGCCGGCACCGATGCCGCCCCGGACAGGATGGTCTGCAGCGTCGACAGGTCACGCTCCGGGAGGTCGGGGTGGTCGAGCAGGGCGATGAGCATCGTCGGCACCACCAGGGTGTGGGTGCCGCCGTACGTCTCGAACGCCTCGAGCAGCGTCGCCGGGTCGAAGCCCGGGAGGATCACGAAGGTGCCGCGCATCGCCCACGCCCCGAAGGAGGTCACCGCTCCCCCACCGATGTGGTACATCGGCATGGCGTTGACGTACACGCCGCCGTCGGACATCCCGGCGCGCTCGGCGACGAACCGGGCCTCGTTCACCAGGCCGGTGTGGTGCAGCATCGCGCCCTTCGGGAAGCCCGTGGTCCCGGACGTGTACTGGATCTGGATGACGTCGTGCGGCGCGACGTCGGGCAGCACGGTCGCGGGGTCACCGGACGCGAGGAACGCGTCCCACTCGGACAGTGACACAACATCTAGCAGCGACCCGACCTTCGACCGCACCTCGTGGGCGAGGGTCGCCATGTCGAAGCCGTGGAAGGTGTCGGGACAGAACACGGCGACGGCACCGGACTGCCGCAGCACGAACTCGACCTCGCGGTTGCGGTACGCGGGGTTGAGCGCGACCAGCACCATCCCGGCGAGACCCACACCCTGCTGCAGCACGATCCACTCCGCGCTGTTCGGCGCCCAGATCGCCACCCGGTCGCCGGGCCGGTAGCGGGCGAGCAGCGCCCGGGCGACGCGCTCCGCGTCGGCGAGGAACTCGGCGTAGGTCCACGTACGGCGAGCGGCGGGATCCGGGACGGCGTCCACGAGCGCAGCCCGGTCGGGCACCGTCGCGGCGGCGTGCCGCAGTACCGCACAGACCGTGGTCTCGACCACCCGGCCCGGTTCGGCGGGCCAGTACGAGACCTCGAGCGGGACGACCGTCATGGGCGTGCTCCTGGGTTCCTCGGCGGCCGCGCCGCGCGGGTGTGACAGGTGGTGGCGCCGACCGTAGCGCCGCCCATCGGCATGACACAAGCAATGGTCGGTCCAAAAACCTGTGACGTGTCGAGGGATCCGATTGCGCGGTGCGTAAGATGTCATCGCACCCGTACCCGGTCGACAGGAGCGCCACCATGCCGGACCCGCTCGTCCGCGCCTACCGGGACGCCGGTGTGCTGATCGCCGGCGGGACCTCGGGGGTCGGACTCGCGAGCGCCCTCGGCTTCGTCGACGCCGGGGTCCGCCGGATCGCACTGCTGGCCCGCGATCCCGCACGCGGCGGGACCGCCCGGTCCGCCGTGCTCGACCGCTGCCCCGACGCCGAGGTCACCTTCGTCCCGGTCGACGCCACCGACGGCGCGGCGGTGACGGGGGCGGTCGCCGCAGCACACGACGCCCTGGGTTCGATCGACGTGCTCGTCAACTCGACGACGAGCGCCTACACCCCCGAACTGTTGCACCGGACACCCCAGGCCGACATCGCCCCGATCCTGCTCGGCCAGGCACTCCCCCCGATGCTGTTGACCCACGCCGTCCTGCCGATCATGCAGGCGCAGGGTGGGGGCAGCATCGTCAACATCGCCTCCGACGCCGCCAAGGTCGCCACCCCCGGCGAGAGCGTGCTGGGCGGCGCGATGGCGGCGATCGTCATGTTCAGCAAGGTGGCGGCCATCGAGGGAAAGCGGCAGGGCGTCCGCGTCAACGCCGTCACCCCCTCGCTCATCGCGGGGACGGTCACGGCCGAGCGCGTCCTGGCCGACGGCTTCAGCCGCAAGCTGTTCGAGAAGGCGGCCACGCAGGCGCACCTCGGTGTGGCGGAGGCCGGCGATCTCGCCGCGCTCGTCGTGTTCCTCGGTGGACCGGGCGCGGCCAAGCTGACCGGGCAGGCCATCAGTGTCAACGGCGGGATCTCCGCCGGATGACCGGCAGCCGGGCGGCGATCCTCACGCCCGACGCCACCACCGGGGCCGGCGGCGTGCTCGCCACGGCCAGTGCGCGGTCGCTGCTCGTGACGGTGCTGGGCGAACTGGTGTGGCCGACCGACGGGCCGGTGTGGACCTCGACCCTCGTCCGCATTCTGCAGGACCTCGGGATCGAGGAGCAGACGGCCCGCCAGGCCATCGCCCGGGCCGCGGCGTCGGACTGGGTCGAGCCGGAACGGCAGGGGCGCGAGGTCCGGTGGACGCTCACACCGAAACTCGTCGACATCTTCGCCACCGGCTCGCGCCGGGTCGAGGCGCTCGCCGAGCCGTTCACCGCCTGGGACGGCAGCTGGCTCGCCGCCATGATCACGGTGCCCGCGACCCACCGCACGGCGCGCCGTCCGCTCTACGCCGGGCTGACGTGGGCGGGCTTCGGCAACCCCACGCCGGGTCTCTGGCTCAGCCCGCACGTCGAGCGGGTCGACGAGGTGCGCCGCCTGGTCGCCGAACTCGACCTCGCGTCGAACACCGTCTGCGTCACGGGCCGGCTGGACGACACGGTGGGGCTGGACGAATCCGACGTCGTCGCCCGCGGGTGGGACCTCGCGGCGCTCGCCGCGCACTACGGCGACGTGCTCGCCGCGGTACAGGCGCTGCGTCCGCGCGGGGACGACGCCGTGCTCGCCGCCCACCTGCGGATGCTGAGCACCTACCGGGAGTTCCCGCGCACCGATCCCCAGTTGCCCGAAGCGCTGCTGCCGGACTGGATCGGGCGACGGGTCGCGCGGGTCATCGAGGTACAACGGCGCCGGTGGTTGCCGGTCCTGCGACGTCGATTCGCCGAGCTCGACGCCCAGGCCGCGACGTGACGGTCCCGATCGTCTACCGCGGCGCCGAGGAAGCCTTCGGGCTCGACGACATCGACACCAGCCGGGCACAGGTCACGGGATCGGTGCCCGACGGCCCGTGGCTCGCGAACCGCGCCGGCGTTCCCGTGGCCGGCGCGCTCGGGATCCTCGTCGACGACGTCCTCGGGTACTCCATCGTCCGGGCCCGCGCGGAGGGACGCTGGCCGGTCAGCAGCGAGAACTCGCTCGAGATCGTCCGGCCGCTCGCGTTCGGCGTCGGCCACGGACCGTTGCAGGCGACAACGGACGGCACCGTTCGCACCGACGACGTCGGCGGGCACTCCGCGGGCACGGTCACCGACGCCGACGGCGAGGTCGTCGCGGTGTGCGCCCAGCGCGGCCGGTGGGTCCCGTTCACCGATCTCGCACCGCACACCGCGCCGCACGTCGGGTTGGGTGCGGCCTGCCTCGAGGACCTGCTCGGGGGCGCGCCGACCGCCGCCCACGACGGCGCGGTGCTGCGGCTGACCGTCGGCCCGGTGCTCGTCAACCCCCTGGGCAACCTGCACGGCGGGATCTCGCTGTGCGCCTCGGACCTGGTCGCGAGCGCCGCGGTCCGGACCTGGGACACGCCCTGGACCACGGAATCGCTGCGGATCCAGTACCTGCGGCCGGTCCCGGCGGGCTCGATCGTCGAGTTCACCGCGGTGGTGCGGCACGTCGGCCGGACCCGGGCGGTCGTCGACGTCGCGGGCCTGCTCGACAACCGGCTGTTCGCTCTCGCGCATCTGGCCGGCCGGCCCGCCTGACGCCGCGGGGCGCCGCGCGATCGCGCCTGCACCCCCCCGTTGCTCAGAGCAGCTCGACGTCGCACCGGGTGACGTGCACTGATCCGATCGGTCCGAGCTGCGACCGCTGGGCGATCGCGACCGACCCGCTCCGGATCAGCTCCCCGAGATCGGCGGAACTGAGCGTGACCCTCACCGTCACTCCCCGGTCGTCCGATCGGGCGGCGGTGCTGCTGGCGGTCTCGTCGGGCATGAGGGCGGCCTTCCGGTGCGAGGCCCCGCTTGCCGGCTCAGGCGGGGGCGACTCCCGGGGGATGTTCCCCGTTGCGCACCGCTTACGGGAACCGTCTGACCGGCCGGGTTTCGTGTCGTCCACGTCTCGTCCCCGCGCGACGCTCAGTCCAGCCGTTCGACGAACCGGCGCAGGTCGGTCACCGTGCGGCAACTGACCATCTCCGTGCAGTGCGCCGCGTAGACCGATGCGGTCGAGTCACCGCTGTCCCACGATGAGACGGGTTCGGGGTTGAGCCAGTACACCGACCCGGCGCGGCGGGCGACGTCGGCGAGGGCGGCCGCGCGCGCGGGCTGGTGGTTGCCACGGGCGTCGCCGAGCACGAGCACCGTGCTGCGGTGGCCGAGCACGGGCAGCACGGCGTCCCGGAACGTCGTGAGCGAGCGGCCGTAGTCGGTGGAGCTGCCCAGCGAGGTCCGCGCGATCGCCGCGCGGGCCGCCTGCGCCGCGTCACGCGAGCTGCGCGCCTGCTGGACGACATCGGTGACCTCGACGGCGTCCCGGACGAACGCGAACGTGCGCAGGCCCGAGAACAGCGGCGCCATCGCCGCCATCAGGGTGATGCTGAAGGCCGCGAAGTTCGCGACCGACCCCGACATGTCCGCGAGCACGAACAGCTGCGGCTTGGTGGGCCGCGGTGGTCGCTCGACCAGGGTGACCGGCACCCCGCCGGTGGCCATCGCGCGCCGCAGGGTGGACCGCACGTCGAGCGGTCCGCGGGCCCGGCGGCGTCGGCGCCGCAGGGTGGTCGCGCGTTTGCGTT
>CAXUNA010000012.1:0-19959 GCA_964252095.1 uncultured Jatrophihabitans sp.
CCCACTTCGGCGTAGCGGCCGATCGCCGCGGCCGCCAGCACCCCGCCGGGCCGCGTCACCCGCCGGGCCTCGACGAGGGCAGCGTGCCGGTCCGCCCGCTCGACGAGGTGGTAGAGCGGCCCGAGCAGCAGCACGGCGTCGGCGACGGCGTCCGGGACGGGCAGCGCCCGCGCGTCCGCCACGGCCGCGGGGACCTGCGGAAGCGTGCGCCTCGCCGTTGCGACGTGCGCCGGGACCAGGTCGAACACGCGCACACTCCACCCCGCCCGAGCCAGCCACCCGGCGTGGACGCCGGTACCGCCGCCGACGTCGAGCACGGTGGCCGGCGCGGGCGGCAGGTGCGCGCGCAGCAGCGCCGACGTGCGCTCGAACTCCAGCCGGCCCAGTGCCGTGGCCGTGAGCCGCTCGGCCTCGACGAACCGGCCCTCGTAGTACTTGACGATTGCGCGGCTCGACTCCTCACCCACCGCCTCATCCTCGCAGCGGGGAGAAGACGGTTTCCCGGATCCGCGTCGAGTTCACCGGCCGGCTGACGGTTCGCGGTGGTGGGGTTCCGACAGAACTTCAGTGGGGGTACCCGACCCTCGTGGATCCTTGTCGTGACCAGTTCGCCCTGAGTCGTCGGCTGTGCGTGCCGCTGGCCGTGTACCTGTCTGTGGTTGCGCTGCGACCATTGCTCCACGCGCTCAGACCACGAAATGTGCCGTGTTCTGCAGGGGTTTCTGATCGGGGTCGATCGTGGCGGGTGGTGTCCACCACGGCATGCCGTCGATCATCTCGACGCGCCAGCCCCACTGTTCGAACGAGTGGTGGTGGTAGGCGCAGAGCAGCACGAGGTTGTCGAGGTCGGTGTCGCCGTCGTCGCGGAGCCATTCCTCGACGTGGTGGCGTTGGCACCATTGCGGTGGCCGCCTGCAGCCGGGGAAGGTGCAGCCGTGGTCTCTGGCCCGTAGTGCTTTGGTCTGGCCGGTTGTGGCGAAGCGTTGGCTGCGGCCGTAGGAGAGCACGCCGCCGGCGTCGTTGAGGACGAGGGGGATGATCTCGGCCTCGCAGGCCAGGTCCAGCAGCTGCGGGATGGACAGGTCGCCGCCGAAGGCGGTGGTGACCCGGCCAATCTGGTCCTGCAGCTGCGCCAACGACATGGTCACTGCGACGGTGGCGGGCACCCCGCCGGAGTCCGGCAGCGTCCCCGAACGCAGGAACCGGTCGCAGAGGTCTTCCAGCGCGTCGTGCATCCGCTGCCCGGGGGTCCGCACGTCGTCGCCGTGGGCGTCGGCCGGGCGTGGTGCGGCCAGCGGTGACAGCACGGTCTGCAGCTTCACCAGCAGGTCGGCGGTGAGCTCCCCGCGGAGGATGCCGGTGCCGTCGTCGTCCTGGCCAAGTGTGATCGACCGGGTGCGGCGTTGTTGGGCGTCGCGGGGTTCCTGGCCGTCGGGGTCGTACAGGTCGCGGGCCTTCCGGCCGGCGAGGGCGACGTCGGTGGGGTCGGACTTCCGCGCGAGGTCGACCAGCGCCTGCTCGACGGTCTCCAACTCCTCGACCGGCAGCCCGACCGGCAGCCGGGTGATGGCGTGGGCGATGACGGTGGCGTGGTCGACGCTGATCGACCCGTCGGCCTGGGCGGCGGCGACCGCTTCACGGACCGGGGGCAGCACCTGCCCGTCCAGCGACACCCTGGCCGCGCACTGCTGCGCCCGGACCACCCGCCGCTTCGCCTCGGCCGGGCGGACCCGCAACTTCCACCGCAACAGATCTGCGGTGGAGGTGGCGCCCATCGGTTCGTGCACCCGCTGCCGGTCCAGCTCCGCGACCACGGCCTGGTCGCACGAGCCGAGCAGGTTCGTTGCCTCCTGCACCGCTTCGGCCGCATCGAGCAGGTCGTGGGCTTCCATCAGCCGTGCCGCATCGGGAAGCTCCGCCGCCAACGCCAGCAGGTCGTCACGCAGAGTGGCCAACCGCTCCGCGATCGTCGGCGGCTCGGGTTCCCGCGGGTCCATCAGCGCGAGGATGTCGCGGGCGGCGTCGGTCAGCGCGTAGCCGTCGGGAGTCTCGACGAACATCGGCGGGCACGGCACAAACCCTTCGGGGGCGAAGGAGGAGACGTCGTCCAGCACGCGTTCTATTCTAATCGAACACCCGAGCGCGCGCAAGAGAGAAGAGCACCACACTCATGGGCTTTCTGCGGCAGCGGAGGGCGACCACAGAAGGGTGAACGGCGAGCGCAAGACGCAGCCGACGAAGCCAGTCGGTCTGGTCAACCGGACCACCCACGGGGGTCGGGTACCGCTACTGCAGTTCTCTCGAAGCCGGACCCGAGCGGCGATCAGCGTCCCACCGGAACAGCCTCGCGAACACCGCGGGAGAGACCCGTGAGGAACCCGTGAGGACCGCCCCGGAGAGCCCATCGCAGCAGTTGACTCCGAAGTGCCCGCCGATCGAGGGGATCGGCAGCAACAGAGAGGTCCTCCTGTGCACGACGTGTTGTTCGTCCTGCTGATACTCGGCATGTTCGGCGTCCTGGCGCTCTGCGCGAAGGGGGCCGAGAAGCTGTGAGCGTCGTGAACATCGTCGGCGGGATCGTGGCGCTCGGCCTGGTCGTGTTCCTCGTCGTCGCCCTGCTGCGCCCCGAGAAGTTCTGATGTCCGGAACGTGGGCGGGGATCGTCTTCCTCGCCACCCTGATCCTCGCCTGGGCGCTGATCCACGCGCCGCTGGGCGACTACATGGCGCGCGTCGTCGAGGGACGTCGGCACGCGCGGGTCGAGCGGATCGTCTACCGCGTCGGGGGAATCGACCCCGACGCCGACCAGACCTGGGGCCGCTACCTCCGCGCGGTGCTGAGCTTCAGCCTGGTCGGGGTGCTGTTCCTCTACGGCTTCCTGCGCCTGCAGAACCACTTCGGCTCGCCGTACGACGTGCCGGAGATGAGCCGCAGCCAGTCCTTCAACACCGCGATCAGCTTCGTGACGAACACGAACTGGCAGTCCTACTCCGGAGAGAACGCGCTCGGGTACGTCGTGCAGACCGTCGGCCTCACCGTGCAGAACTTCGTGTCGGCGGCGGTCGGCATCGCGGTGGCGATCGCCCTGGTCCGTGGGTTCGCCCGATCCACCACCGACCGGCTCGGCAACTTCTGGGCCGACCTCACCCGTATCAGCTTCCGGGTGCTGCTGCCGCTCTCGTTCCTGTTCGCGATCGTCCTCGTCGTCGGGGGTGTCATCCAGAACTTCGGCCACTACAGCGACATCACGACGTTGACCGGTGGCACGCAGACCATCCCCGGAGGCGGTGTCGCGAGCCAGGAGGCGATCAAGGAACTCGGCACCAACGGCGGTGGTGTCTACAACGCGAACTCGGCCCACCCGTTCGAGAACCCGACGGCCTGGACCAACTGGATCGAGATCTTCCTGATCGGCGCGATCTCCTTCTCGCTGCCCCGCACGTTCGGCACGATGATCGGCAACCGCAAGCAGGGTCGCGCGATCGTCGCCGTCATGGGCCTCATCGCCCTGGTGAGCATCGCGCTGAACCTCTGGGCCCAGGTCGCCCACCACGGCACCGTGCCCACCGCCGTGGGATCCGCGAGCGAGGGAACCGAGACCCGCTTCGGCGTATCGGATTCCTCGATCTTCGGCAGCTTGACGACGCTGACCTCGACCGGTGCCGTCAACAGCTTCCACGACTCGTACACCAGTCTCGGCGGCGCGACCACGCTGCTCAACATGATGCTGGGCGAGATCGCGCCCGGCGGGACGGGATCCGGCCTCTACGGCATGTTGATCCTCGCGGTCATCACGGTGTTCGTCGCGGGGCTCATGGTCGGCCGCACCCCCGAGTACCTCGGCAAGAAGCTCGGTGCGCGCGAGCTGAAGTTCTCCTCGCTCTACCTGCTCACCACGCCCGCGCTCGTGCTCATCGGCACGGCGGTGGCGATGGCGTTGCCAGGAGAACGCGGCGGGATGCTCAACAGCGGGGCGCACGGGCTGTCCGAGGTGCTGTACGCGTTCACCTCGGCCAGCAACAACAACGGCAGCGCGTTCGCCGGCATCAGTGTCAACACGGTCTGGTACAACACCGTGCTCGGCGCGTGCATGCTGTTCGGCCGGTTCCTGCCGATCATCTTCGTCCTCGGGCTCGCGGGTTCGCTCGCGAGGCAGAAACCCGTTCCGGTCTCGGACGGGACCCTGCCGACCCACAAGCTGCTGTTCGTCGGGATGCTCACCGGCGTCACGGTGGTCGTCGTCGCCCTCACCTACTTCCCGGCGCTGGCGCTGGGTCCGCTCGCGGAAGGCCTGCACTGATGACCACCACCACCCTCGACGTCCCCGGGACACCGGGACCCGAGACCCCGCCGAGCGCGCCCGGCCCCCACCGCGTCGGCGGCGGCCTGCTCGACCCGCGGATGCTGCTCACGTCCCTGCCCGACGCCCTGCGCAAGCTCAACCCCGCGACGCTCTACAAGAACCCCGTCATGTTCATCGTCGAGATCGGTGCGGTGTTCACCACGGTCCTCGCGATCGCGCAGCCCTCGGTGTTCGCGTGGCTGATCGTCGTCTGGCTGTGGCTGACCTCGATCTTCGCCAACCTGGCCGAGGCCGTCGCCGAGGGCCGCGGCAAGGCGCAGGCCGACGCGTTGCGCCGCGCCAAGACCGACACCGTCGCCCGCCGGCTCGTCGACCCGCGCGACCACACCGGTCGCACGGAGGACGTGCCCGCGCCGCAACTCCAGCAGGGCGACGTGGTGGTGTGCGAGGTCGGCGACGTCATCCCCGGGGACGGCGACGTCGTCGAAGGCATCGCCAGCGTGGACGAATCCGCCATCACCGGTGAGAGCGCGCCGGTGATCCGCGAGAGCGGTGGCGACCGCAGCTCGGTGACCGGCGGCACCACCGTGCTCTCGGACCGGATCGTCGTCCGCATCACCCAGAAGCCGGGCGAGAGCTTCATCGACCGGATGATCAACCTGGTCGAGGGCGCGAGCCGCCAGAAGACGCCGAACGAGATCGCGCTCAACATCCTGCTCGCGAGCCTCACGATCATCTTCCTGCTGGCCACCGTGACCCTGCAGCCGCTCGCGATCTTCAGCAAGGCGCAGCAACCCGGCCTGCCCGACACGAGTGCGCTCGACGGCAACGGCGTCACCGGCATCGTGTTGATCTCGCTGCTGGTCTGCCTCATCCCCACGACGATCGGCGCGCTGCTGTCGGCCATCGGCATCGCCGGCATGGACCGCCTCGTGCAGCGCAACGTGCTCGCGATGAGCGGCCGGGCCGTCGAGGCCGCGGGCGACGTCGACACCCTCCTGCTGGACAAGACCGGCACCATCACGCTGGGCAACCGGCTGGCGAAGGACTTCGTTCCGGTCGGTGACGTCGGCAACGAGGACCTGGCGCGGGCGGCGCAGTTGTCGTCGCTGGCCGACGAGACCCCCGAGGGTCGTTCGGTCGTCGTGCTGGCCAGGGAGCGGTACGGCCTGCGCGAAGCCGAGATGCAGGGTGCAACGTTCGTGCCGTTCACCGCGCAGACCCGCATGTCCGGCGTCGACCGGGACGGCCACGAGATCCGCAAGGGTGCGGCGGCGTCGGTCCAGGCGTGGGTGCGCGAGCACGGCGGCGAGGTGCCGCCCGAGACCGACGAGATCGTCGACGGGATCGCCGGTTCCGGTGGCACACCGTTGCTCGTCGCCGAACGCGACGTCGACGGCCCGGCCCGGGTACTCGGTGTCATCGCGTTGCGTGACGTGGTGAAGGAGGGGATGCGCGAACGCTTCGACGAGTTGCGCCGGATGGGCATCCGCACGGTGATGATCACCGGCGACAACCCCCTGACGGCCAAGGCGATCGCCGACGAGGCGGGGGTCGACGACTTCCTCGCCGAGGCGACGCCCGAGGACAAGATGGCGCTCATCCGCAAGGAGCAGGAGGGCGGCAAGCTGGTCGCGATGACCGGCGACGGCACCAACGACGCCCCGGCGCTCGCCCTGGCCGACGTCGGCGTCGCGATGAACACGGGCACGTCGGCCGCGAAGGAGGCCGGCAACATGGTCGACCTCGACTCCGACCCGACCAAGCTCATCGAGATCGTCGAGATCGGCAAGCAGCTGCTCATCACCCGGGGCGCCCTGACGACCTTCTCGATCGCCAACGACGTCGCGAAGTACTTCGCGATCATCCCCGCGATGTTCGCCGCCGTGTACCCGGGCCTCGACACGCTCAACATCATGCGGTTGCACTCGCCGCAGTCGGCGATCCTGTCGGCCGTCATCTTCAACGCGCTCATCATCGTCGCGCTCATCCCGCTCGCCCTGCGCGGCGTGCGGTACCGCCCGGCCGGTGCGAGTCAGATGTTGCGCCGGAACCTCTACGTCTACGGGTTCGGCGGCATCGTCCTGCCGTTCCTCGGCATCAAAGTCATCGACCTGCTGATCCAGTTCATCCCCGGAATCCGGTGAATGTCATGCGTTCCCTGCTCGACTCCCTCCGTCAGACCTCCGCGGCACTGCGGATGCTGCTCGTCTTCACGGTCGTCCTCGGCGTCGCGTACCCGCTCGCCGTCACGGCCGTCGCGCAGATCCCCGGGCTGCACGACAAAGCCACCGGCTCCACGCTGGACAGCAACGGCAAGCCGGTCGGCTCGGCGCTGCTCGGTCAGAGCTTCACCGACGCCGACGGCAACCCGCTGGTGCAGTACTTCCAGTCGCGTCCCTCGGCCGCCGGTGACGGCTACGACCCCACCGCGTCGTCGGCGAGCAACCTCGGCCCGGAGTCGATCGTCGACACCCTGCCCGACCCCTCGGCGCCGGCCGACAGTGACGAGGCGGCGGGCAGCCCCAGCCTGCTGACGCAGGTCTGCACCCGCAGCAAGGACATCGGCGCGCTCGACGGCGTGGACGGCTCCCGCCCGTTCTGCTCACCCGACGGCACCGGCTCGGTGCTCGCGGTGTTCTGGTCCGGCCCGGGTTACACCGGCACCATCACCCGGGTGGTCAGCGTCAACCAGGCGGCGCCCGCCACACCGTTCGTGGCGACCTACCGCGGGGTGACGGTCGACCTCGCGCAGTTCGGGCAGGACTACGCCGCCGGCCAGCTCGTGCCGGTCCGCGGCGACGCCCCGGCCGACCCCGCCGTGCCGAGCGACGCCGTCACCGCCTCCGGCTCGGGCCTCGACCCCGAGATCAGCCCGGCCTACGCGCAGATCCAGGAGGCCCGTGTCGCGAAGGCGCGTGGCATCTTGGTCGACCAGGTGGCGCAGATCGTCGACCACGTGGAGGCGGGGCGTGACCTGGGCTTCCTCGGCGAACCGCGGGTCAACGTGCTGAAGCTGAACCTCGCGCTGGACAGTGCCTTCCCCTACCGGGGATGACCACCGTGCCTAAGCTGAACCCCGCGTACCCGTACACCGGATGACGAGGCCTGGGAGCACGACATGAGTCGCCGCGGGGCACTGCGGGTCTACCTCGGCGCGGCGCCCGGGGTCGGCAAGACCTTCGCGATGCTGGACGAGGGGCGCCGCCGGGCCGGGCGCGGCGCCGACGTCGTGGTGGGGCTGGTCGAGACCCACGGCCGGCCGCGGACCGCCGCACAGCTCGACGGGCTCGAGGTCCTGCCGCGGCGTGACGTCGTGTACCGGGGCGGCACGTTCGCCGAGCTCGACGTCGAGGCGGTGCTCGCGCGGTCGCCGGACGTCGCCCTGGTCGACGAACTCGCGCACACCAACGTGCCGGGGACCGGGCACGAGAAGCGGTGGCAGGACATCGAGCAACTGCTCGAGGCCGGCATCGACGTCATCAGCACGGTCAACGTCCAGCACCTCGAGTCGCTCAACGACGTCGTGGAGGCCATCACCGGCGTCCCGCAACGCGAGACGGTCCCGGACAGCGTCGTGCGCGCGGCCGAGCAGGTCGAACTCGTCGACATGACGCCGGAGGCGCTCCGACGACGCATGGCCCACGGCAACATCTACGGCGCCGACAAGGTCGACGCGGCACTGTCGAACTACTTCCGGCCCGGCAACCTCACCGCGCTGCGGGAACTCGCGCTGCTGTGGCTCGCCGACGCCGTCGACGAGGGCCTCAAGCGGTACCGCGACCAGCACGGCATCGCGGCGACCTGGGAGACCCGCGAGCGGGTGGTCGTCGCACTCACCGGCGGGCCGGAGGGCGAGACGCTGATCCGCCGGGCGGCGCGCATCGCCGCGCGGGCGAGCGGCGGTGACCTGCTGGCGGTGCACGTCTCGAGGAGCGACGGGCTCGCGGGATCGAGCATCGCCGCCCTCAACGCCCAGCGTCTGCTCGTCGAGTCGCTCGGCGGCAGCTACCACTCCGTGGTGGGGGAGGACGTCCCGAGGTCGGTGCTCGACTTCGCCCGCGCGAACAACGCCACCCAGATCGTCCTCGGCGCCAGCCGCCGGAACCCTGCCATCGCGGCCCTGACCGGCCCCGGTGCGGGAACCAGCATCACGCGTCGCTCGGGTTCCATCGACGTCCACGTGGTCTCGCACGCCTACATCGGCAAGGGGCGGGTGCTCCCACCGCTGACCGGTGGCCTCACCGTCCGGCGCCGGCTCGCGGGGCTCGCCCTCGCCGCGGTCCTGCTCGCGGTGGTCGTGCCCGTGTTGAGCCGGTGGCGCGGTGACCTCGGCCTGTCCAGCGACATCCTGCTGTTCCTGCTCGCCGTGGTGGTCGTCAGCCTCGTCGGCGGCTTCTACCCGGCGCTGGTGACAGCGGTGGTCGCCAGCCTCCTGCTCAACTACTTCTTCGTCCAACCGTTGCACAGGTTCACGATCTCCGAACCCGAGAACATCCTCGCCCTCGTGGTGTTCGTGATCGTCGCGGCCTTGGTCTCACGGGTGGTCGACATGGCGGCGCGGCGCACGGTCGAGGCGGCCCGGTCGAACGCCGAGGCCGAGACGATGTCGACCCTCGCCGGCAGCCTGCTGCGCGGCGAGCAGGCCCTCGACGCCCTGCTCGGGCGCGTCCGGGAGACCTTCGCCGTGCAGAGCGTGACGCTGTTGCAGCGCACCGGCGAGGCGCCCGCCAGCGGTGGCGCCGAGGCGGGGGGCATGCGGGGGAGTTGGACGTGCCTCGCGAGTGTCGGCGACGACCCCTGCCTGACCCCGGCCGCCGGTGACACCGAGGTGCCGGTGGGTGACGACCTCGTCCTGGTGCTGCGCGGGCGGCAGCTCGCGGCCGAGGACCAGCGGGTGCTCGTCGCGTTCGCCACCCAGGTGGCGGTGGCCTACCGGCAGCGACGGCTCACCGAGGCCGCCGAGGCCGCGGTCCCGCTCGCCGAGGCCGACCGCACCCGCACCGCGTTGCTCAACGCGGTCAGCCACGACCTGCGCACGCCGATCGCCTCGGCGAAGGCGGCGGTCTCCAGCCTGCGCGGTGACGAGGTCACCTGGTCGCCCGCGGACCAGCAGGAACTGCTCGGCGTCGCCGACGACGCCCTCGACCGCCTCACCGAGCTGGTGACCAACCTGCTCGACCTGTCGCGGCTCCGGGCCGACGTCCTCGCGGTCGACGTGCGCCCGGTCGACCTCGACGACGTGGTCGCCCAGGCGCTCGCGCACGTCGCCCGTGACCGGCCACTCGAGGTCGACCTGCCCGACGACGTCCCGCCCGTGCTCGCCGACCCCGGCCTGCTCGAGCGGGTGCTGGCCAACCTCGTGGAGAACGCCGTGCGGTACGCCGGGGCCGCGAGTCCGGTGCGGGTGGCAGCCGGTGTGCATGGTGCAACGGTCGAGATCCGCGTCATCGACCACGGGCCGGGCATCCGGAGCGAGGACCGCGACGCCGTGTTCGCACCCTTCCAGCGCCGGCACGACCACAGCAACAGCGGCGGGGCCGGCGTGGGTCTCGGGCTCGCGATCGTCCGGGGGTTCGTCGAAGCGATGCACGGCACGATCGAGCTGGACGACACCCCGGGTGGCGGCCTCTCCGCCGTGGTCGCGTTGCCGGTGGCGCCGGTGGAGCAGCCCGCCGAGGTGTCTGGGTGACCCGGGTCCTGCTGGTCGACGACGAGCCGCTGCTGGTCCGCGCCATGACCATGAGCCTGACCAGCCGCGGGTTCGACGTCGTCGCGGCTGCGAGTGCGGCGGAGGCGCTGCACCACATCGCCACCGACGACCCCGACGTGGTCGTCCTCGACCTCGGGCTCCCCGACATGGACGGCACGTCCGTGGTCGGCGAGGTCGCCCGCAGCCGGCCGGATCTGCCGATCATCGTGCTGTCGGCGCGCACCACCAGCCAGGACAAGGTCCAGGCCCTCGACCTCGGCGCGGTCGACTACCTCACCAAGCCGTTCGACATGAACGAACTGGTGGCACGGCTGCGGGCCGCCCTGCGGCGGCTGCAACCGCACGGCCAGGACCCGGCGCAGCGGATCGGTGACGTGACCGTCGACTTCGACCAGCAGTCGGCCGTGCGGGCCGACGGCGAGTGGGTCCACCTCACCCCGACGGAGTGGCGGATCCTGCGCGTGCTCATGGCCTCACCCGGTCGGCTGGTCAGCTCCCGGGAGCTGCTCACCGCGGTCCGTGGCGACCCCGGGCACACCGACAGCAGTTACCTGCGCATCTACCTGGCCCAACTGCGCCGCAAGCTCGAACCCGAACCGCGCCGGCCGGTCCACCTGATCACCGAGGCCGGAATGGGTTACCGCTTCCGCCCGTAGGTGACGCTCAGACCAGCTCCGCCGGTTCCGTCGGCGCTTCCCGCAACGACCGTTGCAGCCAGCACACGTCGTGCCACGCACCGTTCTTGAACCCGATGTCCCGGTACACGCCGACCGCCTCGAACCCCGACGCCCGGTGCAGCCCGATGCTGGCCTCGTTCGGCAGCGCGACGCCGGCCAGCGCGGTCACGAATCCCCGGGCGGCCAGCCGCTCGAACAGTGCCGTGTACAACGATCGCCCCGTGCCGGTGCGCCGCGGCGCGTCGACGGCCAGGTAGACGCTGACGTCACAGGCCCACCGGTAGGCCGGCCGGGTGCGGTGCTGCGACGCGTAGGCGTATCCGATGACCGTCCCGGCGGCGGTCTCGGCGACCAGCCACGCGTGTGTCGCCAGCGAGGACTCGATGCGGCGGCGCAGCTCCGCGACGCCCGGGACGGTGGTCTCGAAGGTCACCGAGGTGTCGCGGACGTACGGCGCGTAGACGGCGAGGCAGCCCGCGGCGTCGGCGGGCGTGGCCGACCGGATCGTTGCCGGTGACAACGATCAGACCGGCGGCGCGGGGTCGTACTGGATCTGGCGCCGCACCTCACGGGCGCGGTCGTAGCTCGACAGCCGCCCGACGAGGTGCAGGGCCATGTCGATGCCGGCCGACACCCCCGCCCCGGTGATGACCGTGCCGTCGTCGACGAACCGGTCGTCGGGCCGCGGGATGATCGTCGGGTCCAGCGCGAGCAGTTCGTCGAACGCCGCCCAGTGCGTGGCCGCCGGCCGGCCGTGCAGCAACCCCGCCGCGGCGTAGAGCAGGGATCCCGTGCACACCGAGGTCATCAGCTCGGCGCGGCCCGCGAGTTCCCGGATCCACGCCAGTTCCTCGGGGTCCCCGACCAGCGTGCGGGTGCCGTGGCCGCCGGGGTAGACGACCACGTCGAGCACCGGCGCCGAGGCCCACGAGTGCGAGGGCGCCACGACCAGCCCCCTCGCACCGGTGACGGCGTCACCGCTGCGCGACAGCGTGACCAGCGACCACCCGTCGCCCGGATGGTCCTGGGTCCACGAGGCGAGCACCTCGTACGGGCCGACGGCGTCGAGCTCCTCCATGCCGTCGAAGAACGCGATCCCGATCGTCGGCACGGCAGCGACCTACCGCCCGACGGGCGCGAGACCGAGCGAGCGGCCCACCAGCGAGCGACTGCGGGCGGCGAGCTGGTCGGCGACGGCCTCGAGGGCCTTCGCGGCCGGGGACTCGGGCGCACCCAGCACGACCGGCACGCCGGAGTCGCCGCCCTCGCGCACCCGGGTGTCGAGCGGGATCTGGCCCAGCAGCGGGATGCGGGTACCCGTGGTGGTCGCGAGCGAGTCGGCCACGGCCTGGCCGCCGCCGCTGCCGAAGACCTCCATACGGCTGCCGTCGGGCATCTCCAGCCAGCTCATGTTCTCGATCACGCCGACGATCTGCTGGTGGGTCTGGAACGCGATCGACCCGGCGCGCTCGGCGACCTCGCGGGCCGCGAGCTGCGGCGTGGTGACGATGAGCAGCTCGGCCGCGGGGACCAGCTGGGCCACCGAGATCGCGATGTCACCGGTGCCCGGCGGGAGGTCCATGAGCAGGACGTCGAGCTCGCCCCAGTAGACGTCGGCGAGGAACTGGTTGAGGGCACGGTGCAACATCGGCCCGCGCCACACGACGGCGGTGTTGCCCGGGGTGAACATGCCGATGGAGATGACGGAGACGTCGTGCGCGACGGGCGGCACGATCATCGAGTCGACCTGCTGGGGCTTGTCGGCGGCACCGATCATGCGCGGCACCGAGAAGCCGTAGATGTCGGCGTCGACGACGCCCACCCGCAGCCCGCGCCTCGCGAGCGACACGGCCAGGTTGACGGTCACCGACGACTTGCCGACGCCGCCCTTGCCGGACGCGACCGCGTACACGCGGGTCTTCGAGCCCGGCTGCGCGAACGGGATCTCCTTCTCGGGAGCGTCGCCGCGCAGGCCCTTGCGCAGGCCGGCGCGCTGCTCGTCGTTCATGACGCCGAACGACAGATCGACCGACGTGACCCCCGGCACACCGGACACGGCGGCCGTGACGTCGTGGGTCAGCTTGTCGCGCATCGGGCAGCCGGCGACGGTGAGCAGGATCCGCACGGCGACCCGACCGGGATCGCCCCCGGCCGAGGTGACCACCGACTCGACCATGCCGAGGTCGGTGATCGGCTTGCGGATCTCGGGATCGTCGACGGCGTCGAGGGCCTTGCGGACCGCCGCCTCGTCCACCGAGACGGGTGCAGCGACCGGCCGCTGCTTGTCATCACCACCGAAGAGACGCACGACGGCGATGGTACGGAGCATGTCAGCGGGTGTCGGGTGGCCGTGGCCACGTCGGTGGGCGAAGATCTCCGATTGGACAGCATCTCGCCAGGAACGCAAAGATCCGTCCGGTATGTCGTCAGCTGTGTGCAAGCCCGGAGGAGACCCACATGAGTGACCGCCCGCAGGACCAGGGTGGGCAGGACGGGGCGCCGTACTCGCTGTCGAAGGGCGGCGACGGCGCGGCGAACCCGTCCTACGGTTACGGACCGCCGTCCTACGGCGGGCAGCCGGAGGGGACCGACCAGCCGACGGGTGGAGCCGAGCCCGGCACCGACGGCCGGCCGGGCCCCGGCACCCAGCCGGGCTACGAGGACCAGCAGTCGTACGGCAGCCCGGTCTACAGCGACCAGTCGACCCCGTACGGCCAGCCCGGTGGCGGGTACGCCCCGCCACTGCCGGGCGAGCAACCGGTGGCGCCGGTCCACGACCCGCAGGGTGGGTACGTCGCGCCCGGTGGTGAACCCGGCTACGGCGCCTACGCCGCACCCGTCGCCCCGGGCGCCTACGGCGGTGGTCCAGGTGGGCCCGGCGGGCCGTACGGCGTCGGTCAGCCCCCGCCGCGGAAGAAGCGCACCGGCCTGGTCATCGGGATCATCGCGGGCGCGCTGGTCGTGGTCGTCGGCCTCGCGATCGGTCTCGTCGCCCTCGTCTCGGACGGGGGTGGCAAACCGTCGGAGAAGGTGCAGGCCTACCTCGAGGCGCTCGCGGCCGGCGACGCGCCGAAGGCGCTGAACCAGGCGGCCAAGGCGCCCGACACCACGTTCGCGACCAGCGAGGCGCTGAAGGCGCAGCAGAAGGTCGCCGGGATCAGCTCGATCGAGGTGAGCAGCGGCTCCCGCAGCGGCAACCGCGCGCGTGTCACGGCCACGTACAAGTTCGGCGAGAAGCAGGCGGACGAGACCTACACACTGACCAAGATCGACGGCGACTGGAAGATCGACGACGCCCTCTACCCGATCGACCTCAGCGACCTCGACGTCCCCGGCCTCACGCTGCTCGGCATCGACACCGCCGGCAAGGACAAGGCGTACGTGTTCCCCGGGCCGCTCGTCTGGGGCTCGACCAACGAGTACCTCTCGGTGAAGGAGCGGGACTCCGACGAGTTCACGCTGAGCCCCGCCGACGGGTCGTACGCCTACTCGACGCTGGAGACCGGGCTGTCCGACGCCGGGGAGAAGGCGGTCGCGACGGCGGTCTCGACCTTCATCGCCGCGTGTGCCAAGGCCAAGGACCTCAACCCGGACAACTGCCCGCAGTCGGAGTACGACTACCAGGCCGTCGCCGGCACGGCGACGTGGACGGCGCCGACCGACCTCAGCGCGCTGGAGTACCGCACCAGTTCGCCGGTCACGAAGGTCTACGTCACCGGCGACCTCACGTGGTCGGTCAGCTACACCGCCGAGGACTACAGCGGCGCGCGCAAGAAGGTGACGTCGAACGACGTCGACGGCTCGTTGTACGGCACCGTCGACCTCACCAAGAGCCCGCCGGTCTACACCGAGTAGTCCCGACCGCCCTCGACCGGGCCGCGACCGCCGCGGGGGGGGGGGCCCGTCGTCGTCCCCGGGGTGTCGTCGGGTGCCGCCGCGGACTCGACCGGCGCGGACTCGACCGGCGCGGGAGCGGCCATGGCGGGCGGCGCGGCAGGCGTGGCCGGCGCGGACTCCCGCGGACGCGTCGCGCCCTTGTCCTTCTTCTTCCCGCCGCTGCCACCGCCACCGCGTTCACGCTCACCGAGGCGGGCCAGTTCGGTCCGCAGGAAGTCGCGGGTCGCGACCTCGCCGAGCGCGACGCGGATCGCCGCGATCTCGCGGGCGAGGTACTCGACCTCGGCCTTGTTCTGCGCGGCGACCTGTCGGTCGTCGTCCATGTTGATCCGGTCGCGGTCGTCCTGGCGGTTCTGCGCGAGCAGGATCAGCGGCGCCGCGTACGCCGCCTGCAGCGACAGGATGAGCGTGAGGAACGTGAAGGTGTAGGGGTCGAACTGCCACGACTTCGGGGCCGCGACGTTGTAGACGATCCACAGCACGATGAGGATCGACTGGATGACCAGGTACCGGCCGGTGCCGAGGAACCGCGCGATCGTCTCGGTGGTGCGGCCGAAACTCTCCGGGTCGTAGCTGACCACCGGACCGCGACGCGGTGCGAGCGGCTGGTCGATGCGGGCGCGTCCCCCGCGCCGCCCGCCGTCAGCCACGGTTCATCTCCCCGGCCGCGGCGGGCGTCTCGCGCCAGTCCTCCGGCAGCAGGTGGTCGAGCACGTCGTCGACCGAGACCGCACCGAGCAACCGGTCGTTGTCGTCGATGACGGGTACGGCGACCAGGTTGTAGACCGCGAGGTGGCGGGTGACCTCCTCGATCGTTGCATCAGGCGACAATGCGCCGGTGTCGGTCTCGACCACGCCGCTCACCAGCGACGACGGCGGTTCGCGCAGCAGCCGTTGCAGGTGGGCCGTGCCGAGGAACCGGCCGGTCGGCGTGGCCTGGGGCGGGCGGACCACGTAGACCTGCGCGGCGAGGGCGGGGGAGAGGTCGGGGTTGCGGACGCGGGCCAGTGCCTCGGCGATCGTCGCATCGGGCGCCATGATCACCGGTTCGGTCGTCATGAGACCGCCCGCGGTGTAGTCGCCGTAGCTCATCAGCCGTCGGACGGGTGCGGCCTCGTCGGGTTCCATGAGGCGCAGCAGGCGTTCCTGCTCGTCGGTCGACATCTCGCCGAGCAGGTCCGCGGCGTCGTCGTCGTCCATCGCCTCGAGGACGTCGGCGGCGCGTTCGTCGGCCAGCGCGGAGAGGATGTCGACCTGCTCGTCCTCCGGCAGCTCGGCCATGACGTCGGCGAGCCGCTCGTCGTCGAGGGCCGCGACCACCTCGCTGCGGCGCTTGCCGGTCATGTCGCCGAGCTGGCTCGCGAGGTCGGCCGGTCGCAGCCCGGCGAGGACGGCGAGCAGCGCGTCGGTGCCCTGGTCGGAGGCCGGGCCGTCGTCGACGGCGAGCCCGCGGACCTCGTCCCAGTCGACCTGCCAGAGCTGCCGGCCGCGGCCGAGGCGGCCACCGGAGCGGCGCACGGCGAGCCGGTCCAGCTGCCAGTCCCGGGTGCGCGTCAGCTCCATGCCGGCGTCGACGATCGTCACGCGGGACTCGTCCTCGGCGAGGGTGACGGCCCGGTCGAGCAGCTCGCCCACCACCGTCATCTCCCCCGGGCGCTGCTCGTACCGGCGCATGTTCACGGTGCCGCTCGCGAGCACCACGGCGTCGTTCTCGATCCGGGTGACGCGGCCCATCGGCACGAACACCCGGTGCCGGTGCTGGATCTCCACGACCACCCCGAGCACGCGCGGCGGCTGCGAGCCCAGCCGCAGGTTCACGACGACGTCGCGCACCCGTCCGAGCTGGTCACCGCTGGGGTCGAACACGCCCATGCCCGCCAAGCGGGCGACGAAGACCCGCGTCGCACTCACGGCCCGGAGCCTAGCTGCGGCCGCCCGGCCCCGGCGCCGACCTGCGCGGCGCGGGTCACCTGTGAGCGTGGACGCAGGAAGGTGGCGTCAGCCGGCGGTGTCGGGCACGGTGTCGGACATGGTCGTTCCCGTCATCGCCGACGCCCCGCAGCTGGATGGACCGGGCCCCGCTCGCACCCTGCGGCCGCGCCGCTCGTGTCTCGCGGTGCCGGGCAGCAACCCCCGGTTCCTCGAGAAGGCGAAGGGGTTGGACGTCGACCAGGTGTTCCTCGACCTCGAGGACGCCTGCGCGCCGCTGGTGAAGCCCGAGGCCCGCGGCAACATCGTCACCGCGCTCAACGAGGGCGGTTGGGGCGACAAGATCCGGGTCGTCCGCGTCAACGACCTCACCACCCACTGGACCTACCGCGACGTCATCGAGGTGGTCGAGGGCGCCGGGGCCAACCTCGACGCCATCATGCTGCCGAAGGTGCAGAGCGCGGCCCAGGTGCAGTGGCTGGACATGTTGCTCACCCAGATCGAGAAGACCATGGGCTACGAGGTCGGCCGCATCGGCATCGAGGCGCAGATCGAGAACGCCACCGGGCTCATCAACGTCAACGAGATCGCGTTCGCCTCGCAGCGCATCGAGACCATCGTCTTCGGCCCGGCCGACTTCATGGCGTCGATCAACATGAAGACCCTCGTGGTCGGCGAGCAGCCCCCGGGCTACACCGAGGGCGACGCGTACCACTACATCTACATGCAGATCCTCATGGCCGCGCGGGCCCGCGGCGTGCAGGCCATCGACGGGCCGTTCCTGCAGATCCGCGACGTCGAGGCCTTCCGCAAGGTCGCCGAGCGCTCCGCCGCGCTGGGTTTCGACGGCAAGTGGGTGCTCCACCCCGGCCAGGTCGACGCCGCCAACGAGGTCTACGCCCCCAGCCAGGAGGACTACGACCACAGCGAGTTGATCCTCGACGCGTACGAGTGGGCCACCTCCGAAGCCGGCGGCAAGAAGGGCTCGGCCATGCTCGGCGACGAGATGATCGACGAGGCGAGCCGCAAGATGGCGCTGGTCGTCGCGGGCAAGGGGCGCGCCGCCGGGATGACGCGGACCACGAGCTTCACCCCGCCGGAGAGCTGAGCACCGCCGCGCCCGGGGCCTACGGGAGTTCGTGACCCTCACGGCGACGATCGTGAAACCGTCAGGTCTCGGTTCGGCATTCGGGCGGGCTCGTGTCAGGACCCGCCGGTAGCCTTCCCGCCGTGCAGAAACTCCGGATCGTCCTTCCCACCGTCTTCGTCGCCGGCGTCCTCGCCCTCGCCGGCTGCTCGTCGTCCTCGTCGGGCACCGGCACGCCGGCCGGCGGCTCGAACGGCAGCAGCAGTGCGTCGCCCTCGGCGTCGCCGAAGCCGAGCGACGCCACCAGCTTCGTCACCAACGCCTTCGACGCCTTCTCCGCCGCCGAGTCGGTGCACGTGGCCGGCACCTTCGCCGGCGCCGGCGACAACGGTGAGGCCCTCGACATCGACATCAACTACGGCAAGGACGTCGCCATCGGCACGCTGACCGTCAGCGGCCAGAAGGTCGAGATCAGCAAGGCCGCCGACGGCAAGAGCTACCTCAAGGGCGACGCCGCGTTCTACAAGAGCGTCGGTGCCCCCGACTCCGCGATCGCGAAGATCGCCGGCAAGTACGTCGAGGTCACGGCGAGCACCGAGGGCTTCTCGGACTTCGTCAAGCTGCTGGACAAGACGTCGTTCGCCGAGGAGCTCAAGCCCGACTCCACGTTGACGTCGGAGAAGGTCACCGGCCCGACGACCGTCAACGGCGTGTCCTGCTACGGCATCGAGGACACCGACGGCGCGTTCTACGCGGCCGCGGCCGGCGACCCGCTGCCGGTGCAGCTCAAGAGCAAGGGCGACGGCCAGATCGACTTCGACAAGTACGGCGACCCGGTGAACGTGCCGACCCCCGCCGCCGCCGACGTGGTGCAGATCCCGGCTTCCTGAGACCTCGCCATCCCGTCGCCGGGTGTGCCCCACGGCCACGCCCGGCGCGGGATGTGACGGTCCCGGCTGAGGCAGGCGTCACGCCGCGGTGGTGTGACACCGCGGCGGTCGCCGATACTGGTCGGTAACCCATCGCGTGCCCGCCGGGTCCCGGGCGGTGCGCCGACGTCGACGTCGAAGGAGCCACCCGCCATGGCCAAGCTCGCCCAGACCGCCGGTCTCACCGACATGCAGAAGGAGATCCTGTCGACGGTCAAGGACTTCGTCGACAAGGAGATCCTGCCGTACGCGACGGATCTGGAGCACAAGGACGAGTACCCGGCGGCGATCGTCGAGGGCATGCAGGAGATGGGCCTGTTCGGTCTGATGATCGACGAGCAGTACGGCGGCCTCGGTGAGTCGCTGACCACCTACGCACTGGTGGTGGAGCAGATCGCCCGCGGCTGGATGAGCGTCAGCGGCGTCATCAACACCCACTTCATCGTCGCGTACATGATCGCCCAGCACGGCACCGAGGCGCAGAAGCAGCGGTTGCTGCCGAAGATGGCGACCGGGGAGGTGCGCGGCGCGTTCTCGATGTCCGAGCCCGACCTCGGCTCCGACGTGTCCGCGATCAAGACCACCGCGAAGCCCGACGCCGACGGCGGTTTCGTCCTCAACGGCCAGAAGATGTGGCTGACCAACGGTGGGCAGTCGCGAGTGGTCGCCACCTTGGTGAAGGACGACCAGGGCGCCGAGTCGGTCTACCGCAACATGACCACGTTCCTCATCGAGAAGGACGCCGGCTTCGGCGAGACCCGTCCGGGGCTGACGATTCCCGGTCGCATCGAGAAGATGGGCTACAAGGGCGTCGAGACCACCGAGATGATCCTCGACGGCGTGCAGCAGACCGAGGACGACGTGCTGGGCGGCCCCGAGGCGCGGGGCAGGGGTTTCTACCAGATGATGGACGGCGTCGAGGTCGGCCGCGTCAACGTCGCCGCGCGCGCCTGCGGCATCTCGATCCGAGCCTTCGAGCTGGCCGTGGCCTACGCGCAGCAGCGGCGCACGTTCGGCAAGCCGATCGCCGAGCACCAGGCGATCGCGTTCAAACTGGCCGAGATGGGCACCAAGGTCGAGGCCGCGCACCTGATGATGGTCAACGCGGCGCGGTTGAAGGATTCCGGTCAACGCAACGACGTCGAGGCCGGGATGGCCAAGCTGATCGCGTCGGAGTACTGCTCGGAGGTGGTGCAGGAATCGTTCCGCATCCACGGCGGGTACGGGTACTCCAAGGAGTACGAGATCGAGCGGCTGATGCGTGAGGCGCCGTTCCTGCTGATCGGCGAGGGCACGTCGGAGATCCAGAAGACGATCATCAGCCGCGGCCTGCTCAAGGAGTACAAGGCCCGCTGATCGAAGTCATCCCAGCAGTGCGGCGGCCGTGGCCGGCGGGTTCACGACCGTCTGCTGCATGCCGAACA
>CAXUNA010000012.1:19969-20510 GCA_964252095.1 uncultured Jatrophihabitans sp.
CGCCCCCCCGGCCCCCCCGCCCCGCGACGCCCACCCCCCCCCCCGGGGGGGGGCGGGGGCCCCCCCCGCGCAGGGCGACCGGATTGCCCCGCTCGTACGACTCCACGGCGACCTCGGCGAACTTGATCGCGTGCTCGTCCCGGGTGTCGACGGCCGCGGCGACGACGTCGGCCGCGCCGGGCGCCGCCGGATCGTCGTGGGCCACGGTGTCGTCGCCCGCGGGGCGGTACATGCCGGCGATCGCGGCGCTCGTGGTCCAGGCGTGGTGCAACGTCGTGCGCCAGGCCGTTTCCGGCAACGAGGGCAGGACGAGCAGGGCGGCCCGTGGCGCTGTTGCCATGTGCACCAACATCGTCGGGTCGGCGTGGCCCCAGGCGGCGTAGCGGGTCACCGCGGTGTCGACGAGGTCGACCAACGCGTCCGGTACCGCGGCGGGATCCCCGACGTCGGCCGCGCCGGCAACGGCCACCGACCAGTCCGGATCGGCGGTGAGCGCGGCGACCCGGGCCCGCGCCCCGCCGTGGTCCGGCACGGTCGGCAC
>CAXUNA010000013.1:0-6831 GCA_964252095.1 uncultured Jatrophihabitans sp.
CGTTCTGGCTGGACACGGTGGACCGCCCGGCCGCCCGCCCGGCGTTGCGCGGTGACCTGCGTGGCGACCTCGCCGTGGTCGGGGGTGGCTTCACCGGGCTCTGGACCGCCCTGCTCGCCAAGGAGGCCGACCCCGACCGGGACGTCGTGCTCGTCGACGGCGACCGCATCGCGGGAGCGGCGTCCGGGCGCAACGGCGGTTTCTGCTCGGCGAGCCTCACGCACGGCGAGGCGAACGGGCAGGCGCGGTGGCCCGACGAGGCCGCGCTGCTCGACGAACTCGGCCGGCGCAACCTCGACGGCATCGAGGAGACCGTGCAGCGGTACGGGATCGACTGCAGCTTCGAACGCACCGGCGAACTCGACGTCGCCACCGAGGATTACCAGGTGGAGGCGCTGCGCACCGGCCCCGGGGAGTTCCTCGACACCGCCGCGGTCCGGGCCGAGCTGGACTCCCCGACCTACCTGGCGGGCAGCTGGGACCGGGAGTCCACCGCGATGCTGGACCCGGCCCGGCTGGCGTGGGGGCTCGCGCGTGCCGCCGAGGATCTCGGCGTGCGCATCGTCGAGCACACCCCGGTGACGGACGTCGTCCGTGAGCGTGACGGCGTCGCGCTGCGCACGCCCGACGGGACGGTCCACGCGCGCCGCGTCGCGGTGGCGACCAACGCCTTCCGTTCCCCGCTGCGCCGCCTACGACTGCACACCGTGCCGGTGTACGACTACGTGCTGGTGACCGAACCGCTGTCCGACGCCCAACTCGCGAGCATCGGGTGGCGGCACCGGCAGGGCGTGGGCGACAGCGCCAACCGGTTCCACTACTACCGGTTGACCCCGGACAACCGCATCCTCTGGGGCGGGTACGACGCCATCTACCACTTCGGGCGCCGGATGCAGCCGAGCTACGACGAACGCCCGGCGACCTTCGCACTGCTGGCGCAGCAGTTCTTCGAGACCTTCCCGCAGTTGGACGGGCTCACCTTCACCCACCGCTGGGGCGGCGCGATCGACACCTGCACCCGGTTCTGCGCGTTCTTCGGGACCGCCCACCGCGGCCGGATCGCCTACGCGCTGGGCTACACCGGCCTCGGCGTGGGCGCCTCCCGTTTCGGCGCCGACGTCATGCTCGACCTGCTCGACGACCGGGCGAGCGAGCGCCGTGAGCTGGCGATGGTGCGCCGGCGGCCGTTGCCGTTCCCGCCGGAACCCTTCGCCTACGCGGGGGTGCAGCTGACGCGGTGGTCACTCGCCGCCGCCGACCGTCACGACGGGCGCCGCAATCCCTGGCTGCGCACGTTGGACCGGCTGGGTCTGGGATTCGACTCGTAGTCCGAGGGCCACTCAGCCGGTGACGGTGCTCCAGAACCCGCACCGGTGCCGCGCGGCGAGATCGGCCGTCCCGACCCGGTCACCGAGCAGGAGCCACGGACCGTCGTCGCCCGTCGTGGCAGGCCAGACCGGTGAGCCGGGCGCCGCAGGTGTGCCGGTGCGCGCGAAGCTCGTCCAGTACGCGATCATCGTGGCCGCCAGGGATCTCTCGGCCGGTCGGGTGCCGGCCAGGTCGAACAGGTACGGCACGTCGTCGGCGTGCGCCGCCGCCTGGGGCACCTGCGGGGTCGTGACGCCGTTGACGTTCGGCGTGACCGACGGGTCGAACTCGTAGCCGTAGACCCGGTTGCCGTGGTGGGCGAGGTCGGCGTCGGTCGCGAGCGTGGGGCACCGCCACGAGGAGTCGGTGACGAGGTCGGCGAACGCGGCGGCGGGGGAGACCCCGCCGGCGACGGGGTACTGCGCGAGGATCTGCGCCGCCGACCGGGGATACGCCGCGCCGACGAAGACCGGGTAGGCCGCGGCGGTGTAGGTGTTCGGCAGCGCCTGCTCGATCCCCCCGACGAACGCGGACTCCTCGTGCGCGTTCCCGCCGGAGATGACAGGGATCCTGGCGGCGTCACCGGCCCGGATCACGGCGGCGGGGTCCTCCGGCAGCAGGTCGGTGCCGTAGGCGAGGGCGTTGCTGAACAGGACGTTGACCTTCACCAGCGCGGCCACCGACTGTTGCCGCAGGCAACCGATGGGGTCGGCGTCCCGGCAGCCCAGCTGGCGTGCCACGCCGGTGCCGAGGGCGTCGCTGGCGGTGCGGTCGACGTACGGCTTCTGCGCCGGGGTGCCGTACAGCAGCCCGCCCGCGGGCCACGCGATGCCACAGCTGCCCGAAGACATCGCGACCTTGTCGACCAGGCCGTCGATCGCCGGGCTGGTCAGGAGCGCGCAGGCGGAGAACGCCCCCGCCGACTGACCGAAGACCGTGATGTTGTCAGCGTCCCCGCCGAACGCTGCGGCGTTGTCCTTCGCCCACCGGGTCGCGGCGATCTGGTCGGCGAGCCCGAAGTCGCCGCCACCCTCGAGGCCGGGCAGGCCGAGGTAGCCGAAGATGCCGAGCCGGTAGTTGACCGTGACCACCACGACGTCGCCCTGCGACGCGAGGCGCTCTGCGTCGTACGCCGCTCCCGCGCCGCTGGTGTAGCCGCCGCCGTGCCACCACACCATCACCGGGAGCTTCTCGCCGTGCCGCAACCGTTTCGGGGTGGTGACGTTCAGGAACAGGCAGTCCTCGGTCTGCGACGCCGTGGCGGAGGCGCCCGGCACCGCGCCCGCCTGCGGGCAGGGTGCCCCGGCCTTCGTCGCGACGACGACCCCCGCCGCCTTCGTCACCGGCTCGGGGTCCTGCCACCGGTGCTCGCCGACCGGGGGTTGCGCGTACCGCACGCCGAGGAATTCCCTTGCGGTGGCGGTGGTGAGCCCCCTGAGGTCCCCGCTCGTCGTCGAGACCTGCAACGGGGCGTCGACGACCGCGGGCGGTTCCGGTGACGACGTGCACGCCGTCAGACCCGCGGCGACCACCATGAGGCTGCACAGTGCAACGATCAGTCGCCTCACCGGTCCGCCTCCGTCATGGCCCGCACCGTCGAGGTCAGTTCGTCGGTGATCCGCTGGGGGTCCTCGCCGCGGCGGACCCGTGCGAGCGCGAGGTCCAGCAGGGCGCGGACGCTCGCGGCCATGAGGCCGACGTCGAACGCGCGGAACCGGCCGTCCTGCTGACCCGCGGTCAGCAGCAGCGCGCCGTCGTCCATCTCCTGCCGATGGTCACCCCGGTCGTCGCGGCGGCCGCTGCCGGTGCGTTCGCCCGCGGTGTAGATCGCCGAGAGCGCCGCCATGTGGTCGGGGTAGGCGACGTAGTAGTCGATGCTCCCGGCGACGAACGTCCGCAGGGCCTCGTCCGGCGTGCCGGCCGACGCCACCCGGTGGGCGAGTTGCTCGCGGGCGACGCGGTAGACCCGTTCGACGACGGCATCCAGCAGGTCGGCCCGGTCACGGAAGTGGTAGGTCAGCACCCCACGGCTGATCCCCGCCCGGCGCGCGATGGCGACGGTCGACGCGGCCGGGAGCCCGACATCGGCGATGACCCCGATCGCGACGTCCACGATCTGCGCCCGCCGAGCCTGCCGGACGAAGGACTCGGTGTCGTCGGTGGCTTTGAACAGTGCTGTTGGTGAATCAGCAGCCATGTTCGACAGCATGACACGAGAAGTGCACACTCGTCGACGTGAGCCGCACCCGCTCCCGGGATCTCGCCCTCCTCGCGACCAGCCTCGGCTTCGGCGTCGTGCAACTGGACGTGAGCGTCGTGAACGTCGCGGTCCAGCCGATCCGCGCCGATCTCGGCGGCAGCGTCGGGGGCGCGCAGTGGGTGGTCAACGCCTACACGGTGGTGTTCGCGGCCCTCATCCTCTCGGCGGGCGCGCTGGGCGACCGCATCGGCGCCAAGCGGGTGTTCGTCGCGGGGTTCGCGTTGTTCACCGTGGCGTCGGTGGCGTGCGGGCTCGCGCCGAGCCTCGGTGCGCTGATCGCGTTCCGCGCCGTGCAGGGCGTCGGCGCGGCCGCCCTCGTGCCGTGCTCGCTGAGCGTGCTCAACCACGCCTTCCCGGAGGAGGATCGGCCACGGGCGCTCGGGTTGTGGGCCGCCGGTGCGTCCGTGGGACTGTCCGGCGGCCCGGTGGTGGGTGGCGTCCTGACCTCGGCCCTCGACTGGCGGTGGATCTTCTTCATCAACGTCCCGCTGGGTCTGCTCGGCATCGTGCTGACGCTGCGCCACGCCGAGGAGACGACCCGCTCCGCCGACCGCGCGCTCGACCTGCCGGGTCAGGCGCTCGCGATCGGTGCCCTGGCGTTCCTCGCGGGTGCCACGATCGAGGGCGGGGAGCGGGGGTTCAGCGACCCGTTCGTGCTCGTCGGTTTCGGGCTCGCGGCCGTGGCCGTCGCGGCGTTCGTCCTCGTCGAGCGTCACCGCCGGTCGCCGATGCTGCCGCCACAGCTGTTCCGGTCGCGGACGTTCAGCGCGGCGTCCGCGATCGGGTTGACGATCAACACCGCCTTCTACGGCCTGATCTTCGTGCTGAGCCTGTACTTCCAGAACGTGCTCGGCTACTCCGCGCTGCTCACCGGGCTGGCCTTCGCGCCGACGACCGGCGTCGTGCTGCTCGGCAACGTGACCTCCGGACGGCTGGTCGCCCGGTTCGGCAGCCGGGCGGTCGTCGCGGCCGGTGCGGTGGTCTCGGCAGCCGCTTTCGCGGCGCTGCTCGTGGCCGGTCACGACACCAGGTACTGGACGCTCGTGCCGCAACTGGTCGTGGTGGGTTACGGCCTCGGGGTCGTGGTGCCGGCCATGACCTCCGCCCTGCTCGGCAGCGTCGACCGCGATCGGTCCGGCGTGGCGTCCGGAACCCTCAACACCGCCCGGCAGAGCGGGAGCGTCGTCGGCGTCGCGCTGTTCGGTGCCTTCGCCGCCCGCGACGTCGTCGGCGGCCTGCACCTGTCGCTTCTGGTCGCGGCCGGGTTGGCGGCCCTCACGGGCGTCCTCGCCGTCGGGATCGACTCCTGACCGGGAGCCGCCCGACGCCGGTCCCCGGACCGGACTGATGGGAACCAGGCCGTTCCCCTTCGTACGCGACCCCGCGCCTGCGCGGACCGCCACCGGTCGGACGTCCCTAGCGTCGGGAGCGACACGACGACCGCGCCGATCCGGAGGACCCACGATGTCGACCCGCCTGGCGGTCTCCGCCACGATGCCGGGCGCCTACCGCACGGTCACCGAGGCCCTGGCCGCCGCCCGACCGGGTGCGGTCATCACCGTCCACCCCGGCCGGTACGACGAGAGCCTGCTCATCACCAAGGCGGTCTCGATCACCGGCGCGCCCGGCGACGAACCGGTGCGCATCTCGCCCCAGCGCGGGAGCGCCGTGCGCCTCGCCGCCGACGCGGTCCAGTTGACCGGGCTGACCCTGCACTCGCGCGACACCGAGGTCCCGACGCTCGACGTGCCCGTGGGGCAGGCGGCGCTGGACGACTGCGAGGTCGTCGGGGCGTCGTGGACCGCGGTGTTCGTCCGGGATTCGGGTTCGGTGGCGATCCGCGGCACCCGGGTGACCAATCCGGCGGGGGCGGGCGTCGTCGTCACCTCGAGCGTGGGCAGTGTGGTCGAGGACAGCACGTTCGAACACTTCGAGACCTCGGCGTTCGTGGTCAGCGACCGGGCCGACCCCGTGCTGCGGCGGTGCACGGTGCGCGACGCGCGGGGGAACGGGGTCCTGGTGAACGGGTCCGGCCGGGGCCGGGTCGAGGACTGCGAGATCAGCGGGACCGACCAGCCGGGCGTCGCGCTGGAGGGCGAGGCCTCGACGCAGGTCGGGCGGACGACCGTGCGCGGCGGCCCGGTCGGGGTGCACGTCAGCAGCGTGGGGTCGCCGGTGCTGGACGAGTGCGTCGTGCTCGACACCGGGGGGGACGGCATCCGGCTGACCGCGGGCAGCTCCGCGACCGTGCGCGGGTGCCGGGTCGAGCGGACGGGTGCGGCCGGACTGCGGGTGGACGAGCGGGCACGCGGAACTCTCGAGCGGTGCCGGGTCGCCGGGTCCGGTGGGGCCGGCCTGGTCGTCACCGGCCACGCGAGCCCCGTCGTACGGGACCTGCAGGTCGACGACGCGGGTGGCGCCGGCGTGCACTTCGGCGCCGACAGCGCGGGGGAACTCATCGGCGCCGAGATCAGCGGGGCAGCCGCCGGACTGCTCGTCGACGACGGCGCCAACCCGCTCGTGCGGCGCGTGACGATCCGGGACACGACCGGTGCCGGCGTCGAGGTGGCGCGGACCGGCCGCGGCCGCATCGAGGACGTCCGGGTCACCGGCGCCGGCACCGTCGGTCTGGTGTGTGCCACCGGCGCGGGTCCGTCGGTGAGCCGGTTCGTCGTCGCCGGCGGGGAAGGCGGCGTGCGGGTCGAGACCGACGCCGAACTCACTCTCGTCGACTCCGATGTCAGCGGTGCACGCGGCGCCGGTGTGGTGCTGGCCGGGTCCGCGCGGATGACCCGGGTGCGGGTGGCCGGCAGCGGCACGGTGGGCTTCGATCTCGCTGCAGGTCGAGTGACACTGACCGACTGCGAGGCGAGCTCGAACGCCGGCGACGGGATCCGGGTGGCGAGCACCGACCCGGTGGCCGTCACCGGGTGCCGCGTGTTCGACAACGGCGCCAGTGGACTGGTGCAGACAGCAACGAACGATCGGGTGGCCGTCGAGGACCTGCTCAGCAAGGACAACGCCCGGCCCGACGCCTGGGGCACTGCGGAGAGGAGTTCCGACGCGGCCCGCAGCGTGCCGTCGGCCGTCGGCGGATCGGTGTCGGCAGCAACGGTCGCGGCCGGGCTCTGCGGCGGCCCGGCCGCGCCGGCGGGCCGGGGCGACAGTCCGCGCGGGCCCCGCGGCCCGCGGCACGGGGGGGG
>CAXUNA010000013.1:6841-19758 GCA_964252095.1 uncultured Jatrophihabitans sp.
GTCCGTGACGACAGTCCGCGCGGCCAGCTCGACCGGCTCATCGGTCTCGCTGGCGTCAAGCAGCAGGTCGACAACCTCGTCAACCTCGCGGCGTTGAGCAGACGGCGCGCGCAGTCGGGACTCGCGGCCGTGCCGATGGGACGCCACCTGGTGTTCGCGGGCCCGCCCGGCACCGGCAAGACCACGGTGGCGAGGCTCTACGGGGCGATCCTCGCCGAGCTCGGGCTGCTGCGCGACGGCCACCTGGTCGAGGTCGCCCGCGGCGACCTGGTGGCGCAGGTCATCGGTGGCACCGCGATCAAGACGACGGAGAAGGTCACCGAGGCGCTCGGCGGCGTGCTGTTCATCGACGAGGCGTACACGTTGACCGCTCAGGAGGAGGGCGGGGGGCCCGACTTCGGGCGCGAGGCCGTGGACACCCTCGTGAAGCTCATGGAGGACCACCGCGACGAACTGGTCGTCGTCGTCGCGGGATACGCCGAGCAGATGCGGGGATTCCTGGCCTCGAACCCGGGCCTGAGCTCGCGGTTCAGTCGCACGGTCGAGTTCGTCGACTACAGCAACGACGAGATGGCGACGATCGTCGAGACCATGGTCGAGAGCCACAGCTACCGGTTGGCGGCGGGGACGCGCGAGGCACTGGTTCGGCACTTCGGCGGCATGCGGCGCGACGCCTCGTTCGGCAACGGCCGGCAGGCCCGCAAGACCTTCGAGCAGATGGTGGACCGGCAGGCCACCCGGCTCGCGACCGATGCCGAGATCGGCCCCGACGACCTCGTCGAACTGCGGGCCGACGACGTCGAGGACGCCTCGGCGAACCCGGCCGCGGACGCCCCCGGCGGCCTCGACGAGGTGCTCGCCGAACTCGACGCGATGATCGGGCTCGGTGAGGTGAAGGAGCAGGTGCAGGACCTCGCCGACCTGGTGCTCGTCAACCAGCGACGGCTGGCCGCCGGGCTGCCCGCGGCGACGATGAGCCACCACGTCGTGTTCGCCGGGCCGCCCGGTACCGGCAAGACCACCGTGGCGCGGCTCTACGGGACGATCCTGCAGCGACTGGGCGTGTTGCCCACCGGCCAGCTCGTCGAGGTCGCGCGGGCCGACCTGGTGGGCCGCTACGTCGGGCACACCGCGCAGCTCACCCGGGACGCCGTCGAGCGTGCCCGCGGGGGCGTGCTGTTCATCGACGAGGCCTACGCGCTGACGCCGCGGGATTCCCCCTCGGACTTCGGGCAGGAAGCGGTCGACACGCTGGTCAAGCTCATGGAGGACCTGCGCGACGACGTCGTGGTCATCGTCGCCGGCTACCGGGACGAGATGGACGGTTTCCTGGCGTCGAACCCCGGCCTGGGTTCGCGGTTCTCGCGACGGGTCGACTTCGCCGACTACACCGACGCTGAGCTGGTGAGCATCGTGCAGACGGTCAGCACCGCCTCCGGCTACACCCTGGCTCCGGAGCTGCCGTCGTTGCTGCATGCAGCATTCGCTGCGGTGCCGCGCACCCGCGGGTTCGGCAACGGCCGGCTCGCCCGCAAGACGATGGAAGCGATGATCACCCGTCAGTCGCGGCGGTTGAGCCGCCAACCGGACGCCGACGTCGACGCCCTGCGCGAGCTGCGGGCCGAGGACCTCGCGGAGATCCGGTGACGCCGGGGCGCTGGCGGTCCGCGTGCATGGTCGCCGGGGCCGCGGCGGCGGTCGTGGTGGTAGCTGCGGTACCGGTGCAGGCTGCAACGGTGTTGCCGACGGTGGCGCAGGCGCTGCCGTCGGGTGTGAAGTCCTGCAACGTCCCCGCGCCGCCGGTGACCGCGCCGGGTGTGCCGTGGGCGGAGGAGTACCTGCGGGTCGCGGCGGTGGGGCAGCGGGCGACCGGTGCGGGTGTGAAGATCGGCCTGGTCGACACGGGGTTCAACGGGATGCGTGACCCGGGGATGGCGTCGCGGGTGAGCGTGCTGCCGCCGGTGGCGCGGGTGTCGGGCGTCGCGGTGCGCGACTGCGTCGGCCACGGCACGGCCCTGGCGTCGTTGATGGTGGCGTCGGGGCAGGGTACGACGGCCGACGGCGTCTCGACCGGCGTGCACGGCCTGGCCCCCGGTGCCTCACTGGTCGCGATCCGGGCGACCGGCGACACCGGGGACACCGACGCCGACGCGATCGCCGAGGGCATCACCAGGACCGTGACGGCCGGCGCGCGGATCGTGGCGGTGCCGCTCGCGGTTCCCGTCGACTCGACGGAGTTGGACGCCGCCGTGGCGGCCGCGGTGGGCAAGGGCGTGCTCGTCGTCGCCCCGGCGCGGCTGGACGGCCAGACGGAGGACGGACCGGTCTACCCCGCAGCGATCAAGGGTGTCCTCGCCGTCGCCGACGTCGGACCGAACGGTGCGGTGCCGACGTCCACCTCGAAGGGTGCGCCGGTGGTGCTCGCCGCGCCCGGCGACTCCGTGGTCGCGGTCGGTCCCGGCGGCACGGGCCAGGTGACCGGGTCCGGTCCGAGCTTCGCGGTCGGCTACGTCGCCGCCGCCGCTGCGGTGCTGAAGTCGTACCGCCCGTCCGAGCCGATGACGACGGTCGCGAGCCGACTGCTGCAGACGGCGGTCGCACCGACCGACGCCGTGCCCGATGCTGCTGTCGGGTACGGCATCCTCGACCCGTCGGCGGCGATGGACACCGAGTTCGCCGGGAGCGCGCCGGTGCGGCCGGCGTCTGCCCCGCCCCGCGCGACACGGGTGACACCCGACAACGGCCTCTCCGCCGCTCTCGTCGTGGCGGGCGTCGCCGGTGTGGTGCTCCTGCTCGCGCTCGGGGTGGCGGTGAGCGTGGTCGCGCGTCGACGCCGGCTCGGCCCCGGTGGTGCGGCGGGTTGAGCTCCGCCGAGGCGAGCAAGGGCCCTTGCAGGTCTCCCCGGTCACGACCTCGGGAATGCAGAACCCTTCGGGACCATCACGCGAGCACGGTGTGCAACTGCGCTCGCGACGTCACGCCCAACTTCGGGAAGATCTTGTACAGGTGAGCACCGACGGTGCGGTGCGAGATGAACAGCTGCTGCCCGATCTCTCGATTGGAGAAGCCGTCGGCGGCCAACCGGGCTATCTGCAGTTCCTGGGCGGTCAGTGCGTCCCAAGGGCGTGGCTCGCGGCGGCTGCTGCCTTCGCCGGTTGCTCGCAGCTGGACCCGCGCCCGCTCGGCCAGGCGTGCGAACCCCAGGGCGTCGAACGATTCGCCGGCTTCGCGCAGAGGTGCGCGCGCCTCCACCGATCGGCGCTGCCGGCGTAGCCACTCGCCGTAGTTGAGCAGCATCCGAGCTCGCAGATCCGGCCAGTCACGCAACGGTGAGGTCATGGCGTGCCGGTACAGCGGCTCGGCGTCGTCGCCGCGGGCGACGAGCGCGCGGGCGTATGCCGCTTGGGCCGACAGCAACGGCCCCGTGGTCTGATCGGCGAGTTGCTCGAGCTGCTCCAGGTACGACTGGGCTGCACGGTGGTCCCCCGTCGCCACCGCAGCTTCAGCCAGGTCCGCGAGACCCCAGGTGCCGACGAAGGGGTGATGGACCGGATCCGATGGATCGAGAACCCGACGCAGGTGCCGTGCCGCCGTCTCGAACCGGCGGTTGAGCATCGCACCGCGACCACGCGCGAACTGGACGAAACCGAGCATGGACGTCGAGCCCGATTCGATGTACAGGACTTCCGTCTGTCGGGTCAGCATCTGCGCGGTCGCGTCGTCACCGGCGGCTGACACCGCCACGGCCTGCGCCAACTGGTTGGCCCCGGTCCAATGCGCCTGACCGGTCTCGACGGCGAGCCTGGACGCCTCGGCCGCCGAGGTGACGGCGGTCGGCATGCGGGCGAGATGAACGGCGGCCCACGCCCGGGTGGTCAGCACCCGGGTGAGCAAGCCGAGTTGGCCGCGGGTCCGCAGGCCGTCGGCTGCCGCGTCGAGGAGGGGCATGGCGAGATCCCAGGCCCAGGCGTTCGCACCGGCGAGGCCGAGGGACCACATCGCCGTCGGCGATGAACGATCGGGATCCGCCTTGCGCAGTTCCCCGACGACGTGGGCGCCGGTGCGGATCGGGTCGGCGCAGCTGAGTATCTGCACGAGCGCCGGTTCGGTCGACGGCAGACCCAGTCGCGTCGCCGCCCTGATGACCGCAGCGCGGGTCGCGGGGCCGGGGTTGCTCCAGTAGCAGCGCAGGGCGAAGGTGGCGAGGGTGTCGAGCGCCGTGCGTGTCTCGCCGGCGCTCTTCATGTGCTCGGCCAACCTGGCCAGCGTGTCGAGTTGCGACGCCCCTGACCAGGTACCGGCGCCGGACGTCTCCCGCATCCAGGCGGCCAGCGTGCGTTGCTCGTCGGTCAGATCCCATTTCTCCGCGGCGCTCAGGAGTTCGTGTCCGAGGCGGGGATGGCCGGCCGACAGCGCGGTCTCGGCGGCGAGCAGCAACCGCCGGGTCCTGCTCGGGGTGTCGTTGCTGAGCGCGGCCGCGCGCCGGTAGGTGTCGGCCGCGAGGTTGAACGCGCTGCGGTTGACGGCCCGGACCGCTGCCGCCTCGAGGTCGGCGGCGACCTGCTCGTCAGGCGCGAGGGTCGCGGACGCCAGGTGCCAGGCACGTCGGTCCGGACGACCCTCGGACAGGTCGGCCAGCGCGCTGTGCACAGTTCGTCGCTGGGGTTCGCTCGCTGCCTGGTACACGGCCGAACGCATGAGGGGATGGCCGAACGTCAGCCCCGCCTGGTCGACCTTGAGCAGACCGATCGCGATCGCCGGGAGCAGGGCGTCAGCGCTGACCTCGGTGCCGACGAGGGCCGACGCTGCGGCGAGGACCTCGTCCAGCGCGCTGCTGCCGTCGGTCGCGGCCGCCAGCAGCGCGGCGCGGGTGTGCTCGGGCAGCGCCGACTGTTGCGCGGCGAAGGACTGCTCGAGCCTCGCCGTGAGCGGCAACAGCGGGGCGGCGATGTCGTGCACGACATGTCCTGGTCGCGCCGACGCGGGCAGCGCCGACTTGGGCAGCTCCACCAGGGCCAGCGGGTTGCCGGCTGCCTCGATCAGCAACCGCTCCCGTTCGGCCGGGCCCACTCCAGGCGCGGCCCGGTCGAGCAGCGCGATCGATGTCGGCTCGTCCAGTGCGGTGAGCGACAGGGTCGCCAGCCCCGCGTCGTCGAAGGAGTCGTCCAGACCGTCGCGCTTCGCGGCGAGCAGCGCGGCGGGCTCGTTGGCCAAGCGGCGGGCGACGAAACCCAGCACGGCACCGCTCGGCTCGTCCACCCACTGCGTGTCGTCCGCGATGAGCAGGGTCGGCGTCTCGGCGGACGCTTCACTGATCACCTCGAGTGCCGCCAGTCCGATCAGGAAGAGCGCGCTGTCTTCTGTACCGGGCGGGACATCGGCCCGACCGAACACCGAGAGGAGGGCCTCGCGCAGACGTGGCGGCAGCCGCCCGGCCAGCGGGAGCAGCGGTCTGAGGAGTCGGTGCAACCCGGCGAACGGGATGGCGGCTTCGGCCTGGACACCGGTGACGGACAGGACGCGTGCGCCACGGGCTGTCGCCACCGTGGCCGCGGCCGCCAGGATCGAGGTCTTCCCGATCCCGGCCGCGCCGTGCACGACCAACGACCCGCCGGCGCCGCGCACGAGTCCGTCGACCAACGAGGTCACCTCGCCCAGTTCGCGCCGGCGCCCGAGCAGGGTCGTACCGTCCGTCACGACTCGAGTATGAGCGGGTGCCGACTTGCTCGGGAAGGCGTCGACACCGTGCACGGCCGCCCGTCTCGCCGGCGTGTTCCGCCCTCCACCGTCACCTCGGACCGGTTCAAGCGGGTCGTGTGCCCTCCGGTGCACCTGCCGGTCCGGACGAGCCGCGCTGCCACGCGGCGGCGCTGGCGGCGTACACGGGATGGCGGGCGCGGTTGAGGTTGCCCAGCGGCCGGAACAGCTCGGGTGCGTGCCACGGGCTGAAGGCGAGTGCATCGACGCGGTCCCGCACGTCCTGCGCTGCCGGGTCGTGCAGGTCCTGGCGGGGAATCGTCAGTGTCGCTGTGGGGATCCACGGTGCGTCGTCCTCCTTCCACTCCACGGCCCCGTCCTCGATCGGCGTCACCTGCTCGGCCACGTACTCCTGGACGTGGAGCGCGAACCGCACGGGTGCCGACGAGAGCCGGGCCGCGAACTCGTCCGCGAGCTGATCGGGATCCTCGGACGGCACGCCACCTCCGGCCACGCCGATGCCGTCGAGCGGGCTCAGCCGTAGGCGCACGGGTCCGGCGTCACCCCACAACACGGCTCCGCGACTCCAGTAGGACTCGCGCGCCAGACTCGCGGAGGGACGGTTGGCGTGCCTGAGGTTGTCGATGATGCGGTCGGTCTCCGCCGGGCCGAACCTGGTGAGCAGCTGCTGCCGGACGTCCTGCGGCGGCCCGGCGCCGATCTGGGCGACGGCGACGAACTGGTCGGCGTCGCGAGCGTGTGACACCGGGAAGCTGGTCATCAGGAAGTCGTGTTCGCTCCCGTCGGGCAGGGCGATCTTCAACGCGGCGCCCCGCAGGTCGGGTGCGGCGTCGGAGCGGACCGTGCCGCTGGCGTTGGACAGGCGGACCGTGACCGGGAAACGCGAGCCGGGCACGAAGTCGCCGACACGGAGCTCGGGGCTCAGGTGATCGGCGAACCGCAGCTCGGCGTTCGTCACTCCGACGACGATCTTGGCGTGAAAGGTGCGTCGCGGGACCGCCGATCCCGACTCCTGCTGGTTCTGCCGCTGCAGGGCGACGACGGCGTCGGCCAGCCGGCGGAAGTGCCGCTGCTCCGCCTCCGGCGAGCCGCCGTGGTAGATCTCGTGCCAGGCTGCCGCGTGACGGCCGGCCGGAGCGTCATCGGTCTGCGTCACCGGACCACGTCCTCGCGAGCCGGGTCGAGCGGGTCGACCTGCTGGTCCTTGACGTGGAACGCGAGGACCAGGTCACCCGTGCCCCGAGCGATGGCGACACCACCGACGAGCCCGACCAGCGTGACCACGCTCATCTCCCACGAACCGGCGGCCCAGAGACCCAGGAGGACCTCGACGATTCCCGTCGCGATCCCCACGCCCCACGCGGTGGACGTCGAGCGCAGGGCCAGCGCCGCCGAGATGTCGAGCGCACCCGCCAGGACGAAGTAGAAGCTCATCACGGCGGCCAGCGAGACGAACGTGCCACCGGGGTCGACGAAAGCCGTGACGGCGATGACGACGAGCAGGACGGCGGCGGCCGACCGGGCGCCTCGCCAGCCCGGAGTGGACAGTCGTGCCACCGCGAGCTCGTTGGCGGCGGCGATCAGGACGACGACACCGAAGAGCGTCGCCACCGCGGTGACGGAGTGGTAGTCGAAGCGCAGGACGATGATCGCGAACAGGAACCAGCCGATCCCGGCGACGAGGGGCAGCCACCAGTTCGCATCCGGGCGGCTCGCGGTGGGCACCCGCTGCAGGACCGCTCTCGACAACACGGCGGGCCTGGTCATCGTGCGGCCGGCCCGTTGCGCGAACTCCCTGCCGTGGTCGGCTGCACCTCGCCGGACCGGGGGCTGATCGCCCAGTCGAGGGCGAAGTCGGCGACGGCCTCCCAGCCGGGTTCGCCGCAGGTGTAGTGGTCCCGGTCCGGGAACACGACGTGAGCCGCGACCGCGGAGGAGTGCTTGGCGCACTTGTCGTAGTTGTGGGCCTGCACGGTCGGCGGCAGGATGTGGTCCCTGCCGCCGGAGATGAACAGCAGCGGCGCGCGGTCGTCGTCGGTGAAGTCGAACGTCGTCGCGGCGTGCGGGTTCACGGCGGCGAACCCACCTTCGAACAGCACCTTCGCCGGGGTGGGCGCCGAGTAGCGCTCGTACGCCTCCCGGGAGACGACGTCGTCCTGCGCGTTGGTGAACGCGTAGTGGAACTGCTCGGGCGTGAGGGTCGATGCCCTGGTGATGTTCGCCGGGTTGTCGAGCACCGGAAGGACCGAGCGCACCTCGGAGAAGGGCATCGCGTTGATGCCCTTGACCGCTGCTCCGTCGATGGAGACCCCGGCGACGCCCAAGCCGTTGCCGACGAGGAGTTGCGTGAACGTCCCGCCGAACGAGTGCCCCATGATGATCGGCACCGTGTCGAGATTGCCGATGTAGTCGGTGAGGTAGTCCATGACCTCGCGGATACCGACACCGGCCACCGCGTCCGGGTTCGCCCGCAGCTCCATCAGCCCGGCCTCTCCCTGGCCGATGCCGGGGTAGCCGGGCGTGAGAACGGTGAACCCCCGGGCTTCGTAGCGCTCGACCCAGTGCTCCCAGGCCAGCGGGGTCATCCACAAGCCGTGGATGAGCACGACGGTGTTCGTCGGTGACGTCACGAGAGGCTCCTCATCATGGTGATCCGGTGCCGGCTGTCTGCCGCGCAACCCCATGCTGGGTCGATGCCGCGTGAGGTGCGTAGGTCATCCGACTGTCGTGACGGGCGCACCACGCACCGCCGGGGAGTCGAGAGGGGCCCGAGGTGTCGGACCGGACGCCGTCGGCTCGGTACGGTCGGCGATCTCGACCGAGGCCGACGGACACCGGACCTGAGCTAAAGTCGGCCTCAGAGGCAGAAACCCACCGCTTCGATCCGCCGCCTGCCACTGCCCAGCTCCGCGCAGCCAGGTCAACGCCAGATCGAGGCTGCTGTGCCCATCTCCACCCGGCGGCGCTGCGCCCCGGCGTCGTCATGACCTCGCCGCACGAACTCGTCGAGCTGTACGCCCGGCTCGGCCGGGAGATCCTCGCGCAGACCACGACCGACGGTGCCCTCGGTGCGGTCACCATGGTGGCTGTCGACGCGATCCCCGGCACGGCCTACGCCAGCATCACCCGGCGCAGATCGACCGGGTTCCAGACCCTCGGCGCCACCCACCCGGACGCGACCGCCCACGACCAGGAGCAGTACCGGCTGGTCAGCGGCCCCTGCATCGACGCCGCCCGCGACGACGCCGAGATGGTGCTGGTGCCCGACGTCGGCCACGACCCCCGCTACCCGGTCTTCGGACCGAGGGTCGCCGCCGGCGGTGTCGGCAGCATGTTGTCGACCCAGCTGGTCTTCGACGAACACGTCGGCGTCGACGTCGAGTTGCGGGCCAGCCTCAACCTCTACGCGGTGACACCTCATGCCTTCGACCAGAACGCGCAGACCACCGCGCTGGTCATGGCCACCCACGGTGCCCTGGCCGTGGCGGGCGTGGTCGCTCGTGAGAACGCCGCGAACCTCAAACGCGCCCTGCTGACCAGCCGCACCATCGGCACGGCCATCGGCATCGTGATGTCCTCCCTGCTGCTCACCAAGGACGACGCGTTCGCGCTGTTGCGCATCGCCAGCCAGAACTACAACCGCAAGCTGGCCGACATCGCCGAGGACGTCGTGGCGACCGGCACCCTCGACATCCAGGATCTGCCGGGACGCCAAGGCCCACCGAGCTGACCGCGCGCCACCACCCGTGACGTCGCCACCGGGCCGACCCGACAGGGACGGCCCTCCGGGGTGGGGTCGCACACTCGTCGGGCACGGGTCGTCGATCCGTGCCACAGTGGCGAGTAAGTCGCTCGGCTCGATGTGCGCCGCGTCGAGAGCCGCTTGAGAGAACAGGTCCGTCCGACCCGCCGACGCAGCCCGAGAAGCCGCTGCCCGGCCCGGCAGGGATCACCTCCGCCCGCACAGATCATCGTGTGCACCGGGTGGGTTCCTGCCGGACCACGCCGCGGCGCCCAGGTCAGAGGTCGGTGCGGTCTCCCGGGTTCCGCTGACCGACCCCGCTTTCTCCACGCGATCGCGAGGTGGGTACCGCGTCCGCGTCGCAACACGTGGACGGGTGGGCAGGCTCTCCTCGTGCCCGTGACCGCCGACTTCAGTGACCGCGACCGTTCCGTGGTCGCCAACACCTACACCACCGTGCGTCGTCGGGAGGCCGTTCCGCACCCGACGTTCGCCGCCTACTGGCGCGACGTCCACGGCCCGCTGTGCTCGCGGATCGACGGGCTGGGGTGGTACGTCCAGCACCACTTCGCCCGCGAGCACGACGACCACCTGTGGCCGTCGCTCGACGGGGTGGCGCCGCTGCCGGGGTACGTCCTCGACGGTGCCGTCGAGATCGGTTTCCTCTCCACCGACGAGCAGCGCCGCTTCGGCACCGCGAGCACCATCCTGTTCGCCGACGAGCAGAACGTGTTCGAGGAGACCGTCGCCTACGACCTCCCGCACGGATCGCGCACCCACGTCGACCGGCAGCCCGACGCCACCCCGAACGGCGTCGACCCGTTCGACCGGGTGCACCTCCACCTCGGGCGCCGTCCGGGGTCCGGGAACGGGTTCGACGACATGATCGGCACGCTCGCCGAGGTGTGCGCGCAGGACGACGGGGTGGTCAAGGTCCGGGTCCACCAGCCGGCGCCCTACGACAACGAACACCCCAGTCCGCCGGCGCCGCGCGTCGCGCACACCGTGCCGGAGGGCCGCACGGACCTGGGGGTCCTCGAGCTCGCCTTCACCGATCCGCTCGCCCGGCGACGGTTCCACGAGTCCGCGGCGTTCCGCGCGACGATCGATGCACAGTGCACCACTGCCTCGAGCATCACGGCGTTCGCGGTCAGCGGTGTCTTCACCTTCGTCCGCGACGGCCGCCTCACCACCGCCGGACTCCGCGGCAGCCGGGTCGCGGAACTCGTCGACGACCTCGGGGCCATCAACCAGACCAGCGACGACGTCGAGCGGCTCTTCCGATCCACGGACGGCTGATCGGCGGCAGCCTCCACCCGGCTGTGACGCTCAGTCCGAACCGCAGCAGATCCCCAACTGGAGGTCGACGAAGGAGACGGCCGACGCGTTGTACTTGCTGAAGTAGCCGCCGTGGACAGCGGAACTCGTGCCGTTGAACTGGCAGAACAGGTCGTTCTTGTCGCACCACGAGTGGATCCGGCTCGCGTAGCCGTTCAGCTCGTTGCTCCCGCGCTGGTCGATCCCGCCCCAGGCGTGGTCGTACGTGCCGTAGTCGTAGCTCTTGACCGGCACGAACGACGGGTCGCCGTAGAACACGACGGCCTTGATGGCCTTGTTGACGGCCGCGGAGACCTGGGTGCTGTTGGTGTCGAGGGCGTTGCCGATCACCCACGCGCCCTGCGAGTAGCCGAGCAGGGCGATCTTCGTCGACGGGCACGCCGACACCGTGCTCTTCAGCAGGGTCTGGAGGTTCTTCTCACCGGTCGACGTACTCACCGGGAAGTTGGAACTCGCGGGGTAGTCGAGGTTCTTCTTCGTCAACGCCGTCGTCGTGCTGGTGTTGATGGCGTCGTAGAGCGTCTGCAACCGGCCGCTCGTCCCCGCCGTCTCGTTGGTGCCGCGCGCGATGATGACGGTGACCGGGGTGCACGCGGCGTGGGCCGGGTCAGAGGTGACCAGCTGGACGGCTGGCACACCGGCCAGGACGAGGAGCGCCGCGGCGGCGACGACGACCGCGCGGCGGCGGAGGCGGGGGATGGCGATCATGCTGCCGGATCATGCAGCACGTCGGGCTCCACGTACAGGGCCGCCGACGCGTTCCGTGGCAACGGATCAGCGGGCGACGTCCAGCTCGTTGACGCCCGAGACGTAGCGCCCGCCCTTGACGTCGCCGCCGGCGACGAGGCGGGGCTGGGCGAGCGGCACACCGTCCTCGGCGACCGACAGCAGCAGGGTGCGGGCGCCGGAGACGCTCTCCCCGGGCGTGACGGTCGCGAGGTAACCGTCGGAGCCCACGGCGGTCACCGAGGTCGTCGGACCGGGGAGGATCCCCGCGGCCAGCAGCACGAGCGCCACCTGCGGGCCCCGTTCGGTGTGCGTCTGTGGGGTGGTGCCGGCGCTGAAGGTGACGGTGGTCGTCTGCGCGGGCAACCGTTGCAGTGTGCTCGCCGGGAGCGTGACGGTGCGGTGCGGACCCTTCACGACCACACTTCCGGTGGCGGGCGGCACGGGGCTGGGCGCCGCCGCGACGGCGACGTCCAGGGTGCGGACGTCGGTGATCGCACGCAGGAGGGTCGCGTCGCCGGGGAAGCCGAACGCCACGCGCGGCAGCGCCCGGCCGTCCACCGCGAGCACCAGCAGGGCCGGGTGGTTGCCGAACGACGGGTCGAGTTCGCCGAGCGCGGCGGCGACGGCGTGGCCGTCGGCACCGGTGGCGGTGACCCGGACCCGCAGCAGCCCGTTCTTGATCGCGGGATCGACCGTGGGGACCGCCGCCTGCACCACCGACTCCACGGTGACGCCGGTGACGGTGTGACCACTGAAGCCGCGCGCGTACACCGGCAGGGTCGTCTGGGGCAGGGCCGCGAGGGCGGCGCGGCTGTAGGTCGCGGCGTTCGTGACGGCGCCGGTCACGGTCACGGCCGGCCCGTCGGACCGCGGGGTGGCGCCGGCCGTCGTCGTGCCGGTTGCGGTCAGGGCGACGGCGAGGGCGGCGACCGCCACGGTGCGGTGCAGGGTCCTCATGCGAACAGGGAACCGCATCCGCCACGATCTGACCAGACTTCCGCCGCAGCTGCGCGCGCGGACGAGCCGTCAGCCGGTGGGCAACGGATCCAACCGCGAGCAGAACGTGGCGACCGCGTCGGCGACGACGGCCGCGGCCCGGCGCGGCAGGTGGTGGCCGGGACCGGGGACCAGCTGCAGCTGCGCGTCGGGCAGCAGGTCGTGCAGGGCCTGCGACGTCGCGATCGGGATCATCGTGTCGCCGGGATCGGCCAGGAGCAGCACCGGGCAGGCGACAGCCGACGCGGCGGCGACGAGCGGGTCCAGCTGCGTCACCAGGGCCCGCTGCTCGACGAGGAAGGTCCGCCACATCGCACCGGTGTGGTGCCGCGCCTGCCCCCACACGTCCCAGTTCACGTGTTCGTGGTGCGCCAACGGACGGCCGCGGCGCCGG
>CAXUNA010000014.1:0-18943 GCA_964252095.1 uncultured Jatrophihabitans sp.
GCCGGCGGCGGCCGCCGTACTGCTGGCGGCCGCCGCCGCCGGCTACGCCGACTCCGCGTCCGCCGCCGCCGTCGCGGCTCCCGCCCCCGTCCCGCCGCAGCGCCTGTGCAGCGCCCCGGCCCCCGGCAAGCTCGCCTGCTTCGCCATCAAGCAGGTCGCCCCGGTCGAGCCCGCCGCCATCACCCCGAACGCCCTGCCCTCGGGCTTCGGCCCGACCGACCTGCGCAGCGCCTACGCACTGACCGCCGCCGGCAGCGCGGCCCAGACCGTCGCGATCGTCGACGCGCAGGACGACCCGAACGCCGAGGCCGACCTCGCCAAGTACCGCACCACCTACAGCCTGCCGGCGTGCACGACGGCCAACGGCTGCTTCAAGAAGGTCAACCAGAGCGGCGCGGCATCACCGCTGCCGAGCGCCGACACCGGCTGGGCCGGGGAGATCTCGCTCGACGTCGACATGGTCTCGGCGATCTGCCCGAACTGCCACATCCTGCTGGTGGAGGCGACCAGCCCCACCACCGCGAACCTCGGCACGGCCGTCAACACCGCGGTCAGCCTGGGCGCGAAGTTCGTGTCGAACAGCTACGGCGGCCCGGAGGACAGCACGGTCACCAGCGCCGACACCTCGTACTACTACCACCCGGGCGTCGCGATCACGGCGAGTTCGGGTGACGCCGACTACGACGGCGGCAGCTACCCCGCCACCGGCAAGGGTGTGACGGCCGTCGGCGGCACCTCGCTGGTGCGCAACTCCTCGGCCCGCGGGTGGGGCGAGACGGTCTGGAACACCACGAGCTACACCGAGGGCGCCGGCTCCGGTTGCTCGAAGTACGTCGCCAAGCCGGCCTTCCAGACGGGCGTCACCACCGGCTGCACCAAGCGCGCCGAGGCCGACGTCTCCGCGGTCGCTGACCCCGCCACGGGCGTCGCGGTCTACCAGACCTACGGCGGCAGCGGCTGGGCGGTGTACGGCGGCACCAGCGCGGCCTCGCCGATCATCGCCTCGGTCTACGCCCTGGCCGGCAACCCCGGCGCGAGCGACGTGCCGAACGCGTACCCCTACGCCCACACCGCGAACCTCAACGACGTCACCAGCGGCAAGAACGGCACGTGCGGCGCGCCGATCTGCACCGCGGGCGCCGGGTGGGACGGCCCGACCGGCCTCGGCACGCCGAACGGCACGGCCGCCTTCACCGCCGGTGGCGGAGGTGGCGGCGGTGGCGGCACCGCGCTCGCCGCGACCAACCCGGGCAGCAAGACCGCCACGAAGGGCACGGCGATCAGCTCGTTCACCCTCGGCGCCACGGGCGGCACCGCGCCGTACACGTGGACCGCGACCGGCCTGCCCGCCGGCATCACCGTGAGCAGCGCGGGGTCGGTCTCCGGCACCCCCACCGCGACCGGGACGTTCACCGTCACGGCCACGGTCAAGGACGCGACCAACGCCGCCAGTTCGACGACCTTCACGATCACGGTCGGCGCGACCGGCGGCGGGAGCTGCGTCACGGGCCAGAAGCTGGGCAACCCGGGCTTCGAGTCCGGCAACACCGTCTGGACGGCGTCCTCCGGCGTCATCGCCCAGAACGGCACCGACCAGCCCGCGCACGGCGGCACGTACGACGCCTGGCTGGACGGCTACGGCCAGACCCACACCGACACCGTCACCCAGTCGGTCGCCATCCCGGCCGGCTGCACCAACGCGACGTTGTCGTTCTACCTCCACATCGACACGGCCGAGACCACCACCTCGACCGCGTACGACAAGCTGACCGTCAAGATCGGCTCGACGACGCTCGCGACCTACTCGAACCTGAACAAGGCCAGCGGATACGTCCTCCGCTCGTTCCCGGTCGGGTCGCTCGCGGGCACCACGGTCACGGTGTCGTTCTCCGGCACCGAGGACAGCTCGGCCCAGACCTCGTTCGTCCTCGACGACACGGCACTCACCGCCGCCTGAGGTCAGGTCCCCGGACCGGGGCCGGCGCACGGGAGACCCTCCCGCGCGCCGGCCCCGTTTCCGTCGTGGTGGCGGGAGCGGTCAGGACGCCGGCGGCCCCACCGCCGTGAACGCCGGGATACCGGTGATGGCCCGGCCCATGATGAGAGTGTGGATCTCGTCGGTGCCCTCGTAGGTGCGGACGCTCTCGAGGTTCGCCGCGTGCCGCAGCGGTGAGTGGTCCAGGGTGATCCCGTTGCCGCCGAGCACCATCCGGGCCTTCGAGCAGATCTCGATCGCCTCCCGCACGTTGTTGAGCTTGCCGAAGCTGATCTGCGCCGGCTGCAACAGTCCCTGGTCCTTCAGCCGCCCGGTGTGCAGTGCCACCAGCGTCCCCTTGCCGATCTCCAGTGCCATGTCGACGAGCTTCTGCTGGGTGAGCTGGAACGACGCGATCGGAACACCGAACTGCACTCGCTCGAGGGAGTAGGCGAGCGCCGCTTCGTAGGCGTCGCGCGCCGCGCCCATCGCGCCCCACATGATCCCGTAGCGCGCCTCGTCGAGGCAGCTGAACGGCCCCTTCAGCCCGACGACCCCGGGGAGCACCGCCTCGTCCGGCAGCCGGACGTCGTCGATCGTGATGTCGCACTGCACCGAGGCCCGCATCCCGAGCTTCGGCGCGATCGGCGTGGCGGTGAAGCCCGCCGTCGAGGTCGGGACGACGAAACCCCTGATGCCCTCGTCGGTTCCCGCCCAGATCACGGCGATGTCGGCCAGCGACGCGAGCCCGATCCACCGCTTGACGCCGTGCAGCACCCACCCGCCGTCGCGGCGTTCGGCGCGGGTCACCATGCTCGCCGGGTCCGAACCGGCGGTGGGCTCGGTCAGCCCGAAACAGCCGATCGCCTCGCCCGCCGCCATCCGCGGCAGCCACTGCTGCTTGTGCTCCTCCGAACCGAACCGGTGGATCGCTGTCATGGCCAACGATCCCTGCACGCTGACGAACGTCCGGAGCCCGGAGTCACCCGCCTCGAGCTCCATCGCTGCCAGGCCGTACTCCACCGCGCTGCGGCCGGGGCATCCGTAGCCCTCGAGGTGCATGCCCAGCAGACCGAGCGCCCCCAACTCCGGCACGAGCTCCCTCGGGAAGTACGCCCGCTCGTACCACCCGGCGATGTCGGGCCGGATCCGCGCGTCGACGAAGGCGCGCACCCGGTCCCGCAGCGCGAGCTCGTCGGCCGAGAGCAGCGTGTCGAGGGAGAGGAAGTCGTGGGCGAGGTCGGTCACGTCCCGATCTTCGCCTGCGGATCACGGAGCCCGCGATCGGGGCTCCGGCCGACCCGGCGCCGGACCTCTTCCTGAGTGGACACCCAGCGGGGGGCGCTTGCCGAGACCGGGCCTGACCATCGAAGATCATCCCACGCGTCCCGGAGGTTTCTCCCCCGTGATCTCCGGGACGCGTTCACCCTCTCTCCGCCGCGGACCCTCTTCCTGAGGGGACTCCGCGAGCCCCCGCTTGCGTCGGGCGACCACCCGGTTCCACGCTCTGTGCAGCGTTCTGCAGATCGGATGCGAGACGCCGTAGCGGGTCGGGAGCACGCCGACGACCCGGTGCTGGTCGGCTTTCCGGTTGTCGCGCCCGGCGTTACGGGGGTAGCTCGGTCGCGGCTGCTCGCGGGTCCGCTCACCGGACCGCGAGCCCGCCGACGGCGTGGCACCTCGGGGTCAGGAGACCCCGCGAGCGGCGGCGTCCCAGTGCCGGGCCCGGAGTTCACGCTTGAGGACCTTGCCGGCCGCCGAGATCGGCAGGGCGTCGACGAACTCCACGCTCCGCGGGCACTTGTAGCCCGCGATCAACTCCCGGCAGTGGGTGCGCAGCTCGGCCGCGGTGGCCGCCGCTCCGGGCATGAGCACCACCACGGCGTGGACCCGCTCGCCCCACTCGTCGTCGGGAACCCCGATCACCGCGCAACTGCCGACGGCCGCATGGCGGGCGAGGGCGTTCTCGACCTCGGCGGAGTACACGTTCTCCCCGCCCGAGACGATCATGTCCTTGATCCGGTCGACGACGAACAGATAGCCGTTCTCGTCGAGGAACCCGCCGTCACCGGTGTGCATCCACCCACCACGCAGGGCGGCCGCGGTCTCGTCGGGCCGGTTCCAGTAGCCGAGCATGACGTGGGGTCCGCGCGCGACGATCTCCCCGACGCTGTGCGGCGGCAGGACCCGGTCGGTGGGATCGACGATCCGGACCTCGCCGTGCGGGGCGGCGCGGCCGGCCGAGCGCCGGAGCCCGTCGCGGCCGTGGTCGTCCGGGGTGAGGATCGTGCAGACCGGCGAGAGTTCGGTCATCCCGTAGAGCTGGGTGAACTCGGCGGTGGGCAGCCGCTTGGCCGCCCGGTCGAGCACCGCCTCGCTGATCGGTGACGCGCCGTAGACCACCCGCCGCAGGCTCGACAGGTCGTACCGCTCGGTGTCCGGGGAGTCGACCAGCATCTGCACCATGGTCGGCACGAGCAACGCGTCGGTGACCTGGTGCTGCTCGATCGCGGCCGCCACGACGGCCGGCACGAACCCGGGCACGATGACGTGGGTGCCGCCGACCAGGTTACGGGCGACCCACGCTGCGCCGTCGGCGAGGTGGAACATCGGTGCTGTATGCAACAGTCTGCCGCCGGGCAGCAGGAAGTGCTCGGTGGCCGACGTGCCGAGCGCCGAGCTGACGAGGTTGGCGTGGCTGATCATGACGCCCTTGGGGCGTCCGGTGGTGCCCCCGGTGTAGTAGACGGCCGCGAGGTCGTCGCCGCCCCGCCCGGCGTCGGGGACCGGGTCGTGCGCCGCGATCAGGGCGTCGTAGGCGAGTTCGCCGTCGGCGACGGCCGTGTCGCCGAGGTGGACCACGGCTCGCACGTCCGGGGCGCGCTCGAGGATGCCCGCGACGAGTGCCCGGAAGGTGTCCTCCACGACCAGCACGCTGGTGCCGGAGTCGGCCAGGGAGAAGGCGATCTCCTCGACGCTCCACCGGGTGTTGACCGGGACGGTCACGCCGCCCGCCCACGGCACCGCGAGTTGCAACTCGTGTAGTCGTCGCGGTTGAGCGACAGCACGGCCACCCGGTCACCGGTTCCGACGCCGAGCGCGCGCGACGCGCCGGCGAAGCGGCCCACCCGGTCGCGGCACTCCGACCACGTGCGCGTGCGGCCGGCGAAAACCGTCGCGGCGAGGTCGGGCGTCTGCTGCGCCGCACGGTCGAGGGCCTGGGTCAGGCGCACGGCGCCACCTCCACGTCGGGTCGGGCGTTGCGATCGGCCCACGGCCGCGAGCGCCGGGCGCGTGTCATCCGGTGAACCCGCCGCCGCAGACGAGGGTCTGCCCGCTGACGTAGTCCGATTCGGGGCTGCACAGCAGGTAGACCGCGCCGGCGGCCTCGGCCGGGGTCCCCGCCCGGCCGAGCGGGATACCTCGCTCGAACTGGGCCAGCAGCTCGGGGTTCACCCCGACGGCGAGCTCGCGCCCGCCCACGTCGATGGTGGCGCCGCCCCCGGCGGGCGCCTCGGTGAGGCGGGTGCGGATCAGCCCGAACGCCACGCAGTTGACGGTGACGTCGTAACGGCCCCACTCCTTCGCCAGCGTCTTGGTGAGACCGAGGATCGCCGACTTGGCCGAGGAGTAGTTGGTCTGTCCGGCGTTGCCGGCGGTGCCTGCCACCGAGGAGATGTTGACGACCTTGCGGGTCACGCGGGTGAGACCGGCGGCCCGTTCGGCCTTGACGGCCGCGGAGATGACCGGCTGCGCCGCACGCAGGATGCGGAAGGGCGCCTTGAGGTGGACGTCGAGGATGGCGTCGAACTGCTCGTCGGTCGTCTTCTGGACGACCGCGTCCCAGGTGTATCCCGCGTTGTTGACGATGATGTCGAGCCCGCCGAAGGAATCCGTGGCGGTGCGCACGAACTCCTCGGCGAAGCCGTCGTCGGTGACGCTGCCGACGCACGCCACCGCGCGGCCGCCGGCCGCCTCGATCGCGGCGACGGTCTCCTTCGCGGGCTCGGCATCGAGGTCGTTGACGACCACGCTCGCGCCGTGGGCCGCGAGCTTGCGGGCGATCTCACGGCCGATGCCGCGGCCCGAGCCGGACACGATCGCGGTCCGGCCCTGCAGGTCCGAGGAAGGGGTCATGCCGGGTCCTCCGGGTGGGGGGCGAGGTCGACGACGGCCGTGCCGGTCAGGGTGGTGGTGCCGTCGGCGAGACGGACGGTGAGGTCGACGGTGGCGAGGCCGTCCTCGACCGAGCGGACCGTGCCGTGGCAGGTCGGCGCGGCGTGCACGGGTGTGACCGCGACGAACCGCACGCCGAAGGTCCGCAGCCGCGACTGCGGGAACCAGCTCGTGAGCAGCCGCCCGAGGTAGGCCATCGACAGCATCCCGTGCGCGAAGACGTCGTCGAGACCGGCCGACCGGGCCACGTCGAGGTCGAGGTGGATCGGGTTGGTGTCGCCGGAGGCGCCGGCGAACAGCGCGAGCGTCGTCCGGCTGATCGGCGCGAGGGCGAGCGGTGCCAGCTCGGTCCCCGCGGCCGGCCGCCGGTCGGTCGCGGTCATGCCGCCGCCACCTCCCGGATCACGAGCAGGCTGTCGGACTCGCCGACCAGGTCCCCGCCGACGAGCAGGTCGACGTGGTGCCGGACGAAGTCCATCCGGGCGTTCTTGGCGTACGCCTCGGCGATCCGCGGGCGGACCGTCACCGTGTCGCCGGCGTGCAGGACGCGGTGGTAGGCGAAGGTCTGTTCACCGTGCAACAGTCCGCGGAAGTCGACGCCCACGTCGGTGAGGAACCCCCACGGGTCGGACGCCTCGAGGTAGAGGGAGAACAGGAACGTCGGCGGCACCGGCAGATCCGGGTGGCCGGCCGCCCGCGCCGCGTCCGGCTCGCTGTACACGGGGTCGGTCTCGCCGATCGCCCGCGCGAACGCGCGCAGCCGCCCCCGCTCGATCCGCACGTCGAAGGCGGGGAGTTCCAGCGCCAGTATCCGCGCGTGGTCGACGCCCACGCTCAGCTCGCCTTCTCGAACAGGGTGACGACGGCCGCACCGCCGAGGCCGATGTTGTGGGCGAGCGCCAGCCGGGCGCCGTCCACCTGGCGTGGACCCGCGGTCCCCCGCAGCTGCCAGACCAACTCGGTCGCCTGCGCCAGCCCGGTCGCGCCGAGGGGGTGACCCTTGGACAGCAGGCCGCCGGAGGGGTTGGTGACGACCCGGCCCCCGTAGGTGTTGTCGGCGTCGGCGACGAACTTCTCGCCGGTGCCCTCGGGGGTGAGACCGAGGGCCTCGTAGGAGAGCAGCTCGTTGGAGCTGAAGCAGTCGTGCAGCTCGACCACGGCGAGGTCCTCGGGCCCGACGCCGGCCGCGGCGTAGACCTGGTCCGCCGCGGCGACCGACATGTCGTAGCCGACGATGCGCCGCATGTCGCCGGAGTCGAAGGTGCTGGGCGTGTCGGTGGTCATGGCCTGGGCGCGGATCACCACCGAGGCGTCGAGGCCGTGCCGCCGGGCGAACTCCGGGGTGCACACGACGGCCGCGGCGGCACCACAGGTGGGCGGGCAGCACATCAACCGGGTGAGCGGGTCCGAGATCGCCGGTGACGCCAGGACCTGTTCGACCGTGACCTGGTCGCGGAAGACGGCGTAGGGGTTGTTCGCCGCGTGCTTGCGGGCCTTGACCGAGATCGCGGCGAACGTCTCGACGCTCGTGCCGAACCGCTCCATGTGCTCGCGACCGGCACCTCCGAACATCTGCGCGGCGAACGGCGCCCCGGTGCGCTCGATCAGCGGCTCCATGGCGTCGTCGAACCGGGCGAACGGTGACGTGCGGTCGGCGAAGGCCATGGCGAGCGCACCGGCCGCCATCTGCTCGAACCCCAGCGCGAGCGCGCACTCGACCGCGCCGGACTCGACCGCCTGCCGCGCGAGGAACAGCGCCGAGGAACCGGTCGAGCAGTTGTTGTTGACGTTCACGATCGGGATCCCGGTCAGCCCGACGTCGTAGACCGCGGCCTGGCCGGAGGTCGAATCGCCGTAGACCCACCCGACGTACGCCTGCTGCACCAGCGCGTAGTCGATCCCGGCGTCGGCCAGCGCGGCCCGGGCGGCGTCGGCCCCCAGCTGCTCGTACCGCGCGCCCGCGCTGGGCTTGGTGAACGGGACCATGCCGACCCCGACGACGGCGACTGCTGCACTCACGGCGACTCCTCGGACGTTGCTGACACGAGCAACCTGGCACCATTCGACGAATTGGTCAAGGTGTACTAGTCATCCCGGACCAGCGCTCGGTTAGGCTGTCCGGGTGCCCACCCCCGCACCCCTGCCCGTGCAGCAGCGCGCGTGGGACACCCGCAGCCGCATCCTCGAGGCGGCGGTGGGGTGCCTCGCCGAGGAGGGCTACGCGGCCGCGACCACCTCGCGGATCCAGGCCCGCGCCGGCGTCTCCCGCGGCAGCCTGCTGCACCAGTTCCCGTCGAAGGACGACCTGCTCATCGCCGCGGTGCAGCACCTCGCCGTGGCCCGCACCGCCGGTCTCGACGGTCGGCCCACCCGTCGTCCGGGTGACATCGACGCGTCGGTCGAGGCCCTGTGGGAGGCCCACCACGGCACGCTGTTCGCGGCCACACTCGAGTTGTGGCTGGCCGCCAGACACAACCCCGACCTCGCGACCGCGCTCGCGCCGCGCGAACACGAACTGGGTCATGCCATCCGCGCCACCGTCGCCGAGATGTTCGGCGCCGACGTCGCCGGCCGTGACGGGTTCGGGGAGTTCGTGTCGATCCTGCTCACGAGCATGCGCGGGGCCGCGTTGACGTACACGTTCGAGCCGCGCGACCGCGCGACCGACCCCCACCTCGCGGCGTGGAGACGTCTCGCCCGGCTGTACCTCACCGACGCCGACACCACCGCACGTGCGGGCGGCCGTCGGCACCGCACGGCCGTACGCCGCTGACGCCGCCGCTCAGCCCAGCTGGAAGGGGTCTCGCGTCCCCCCGGTCAGCTCGACGAACACCGACTTCTCCTCGAGGTACTCGTGGATCGCGTCGACGCCGTTCTCCCGGCCGATGCCGCTGGAGCCGAAACCGCCGAAGGGCATGTTCGGGGCGACGACCCGGTAGGCGTTGATCCACACCGTTCCGGCGCGGACCTTCGCCGCCACCCGGTGCGCCCGGTGGACGTCCTTCGTCCACACCGCGGCCGCGAGGCCGTACGGGGTGTCGTTGGCGAGCTTCAGCGCCTCGTCCTCGGTCGAGAACGTGTAGGCCGCGAGCACCGGACCGAAGACCTCCTCGCGCACCACGGTGTTCGCGGGAGTCACGTGGGTGACCACGGTCGGCCGGACGAACAGCCCGCCGCGTTCGGCGTCGGGCTCGCCCCCGCAGGCGAACGTGGCGCCCTCGGCCGCCGCGCCCTGCAGGTAGCCCAGCACCTTCTCGTACTGCGGCCGGTTGGCGACCGGACCCATCTCGGTCGCGGGGTCGGTGGGATCGCCGAGGACGATGGTGTTCGCGCGTTCGACCACCTTCGCGACCAGCGCGTCGTGGACGTCCTCGTGCACGATCAGCCGCGAGCCCGCCATGCAGGTCTGGCCGGTCGCCGCGAAGACCCCGGCGATGAGGCCGTTCGCCGCGGCGTCGAGGTCGGCGTCGGGGAAGACGATCTGCGGGCTCTTGCCGCCGAGTTCGAGGGTCACGCGGTTGACGTTGGCCATCGCGGCCTGTGCGACCTTGACACCGGTGGCGGTCGAACCGGTGAACGCGATCTTGTCGACCCCCGGGTGGGCCGCGAGCCGCTCACCGGTCGAGCGGTCCCAGCCGGTCACCACGTTCAGCACGCCCGCCGGCAACCCCGCCTCGAACAGCACCTCGGCGAACGCGACCGTGGACGCGGGGGCGTGCTCGGACGGCTTGACCACGCAGGTGTTCCCCGCCGCGAGCAGCGGGGCGAGCTTCCACGTCAGCAGCAGCAACGGCGAGTTCCACGGGGTGATCGCGCCGACCACACCGACCGGCTCGCGCACGGTGTAGCCGAAGTAGTTCGGGTTCGCCGGCGGCACCGTCCGGCCCTCGATCTTGTCGGCCAGACCGGAGAAGTACAGGTACCACTGCGGCAGGATCCCGAGCTGGCCCTGCATCTCCCGCAGCAGCTTGCCGGAGTCGTTGACCTCGAGCCGCGCGAGCCGCTCGGCGTTGGCGGCGATGCCGTCGGCGATCCGCCGCATGACCGCGGCCCGCTGGAAGCCGGTCATCTGCCCCCACTCGCCGTCGAACGCGGCGCGGGCGGCGCCGACCGCGAGGTCGATGTCGTCCGGGCCGCCGTCGGCGAGGGTCGCCCACGGCGCCTCGAGGTAGGGGTTCTGCGACTCGAACGTCCGGCCGGACAGCGCGTCGACCGAACGGCCGCCGATGAACAACTTGAACTGCTCGAGTTCCTGCGGCGCGGTGGTGGTCATGCTGTTCCTCTCGTACGCGGATCGGTGCCGTGTGCACCGGTTTTCCCGAGGCCGGCCAGGACCTCGTCGGTGTGCTCGCCGAGTCGGGGTGGCTGGCGGTAGACCGTGCTCGTCCGGCCGTCGACCTTCCAGGGTCCGTTCACGACCTCGGTGTCGCCGTGTCCCTCGCGGTGGACCGGCAGCACCATCTGCCGGGCGCGCAACGCGGGGTCGTGCAGCACCTGCGCGAGATCCCGGATCGGCCCGACCGGCACCCGCGCCCGCTCGAGCCGGGCGATGACGTCGTCGGTCCCGAGCCCGGCGAGGCGGTTCCCCAGCAGCTCGAGCAGGTCGGTCTTCGCCTGCAACCGCAACGGGTTGGTCGCGAACCGCGGGTCGGTGGCGAGCGGTTCGAGGTCGAGGCCCTCGCACATCCGCTGGAACTGTGCGTCGTTGCCGACACAGATGTTGACGAACCCGTCGGCGGTCGCGAACGTCCCGTAGGGCGCGATCGTCGAGTGGCCGTTGAAGTCCTTCGGCGGGAGCTCGTCGGTGGCGAGGTACCGCGCCGCGTGCTGGGTCAGCATGGCGACCAGGCTGTCCTGCATGGCGATGTCGAGGTCGCGGCCCCGCCCGGACGCCCGCCGCTCGTAGAGCGCGGCGACGATGGCGGTGGCGGCGAACATGCCCGCGGCGAGGTCGGCGGCGGGGACGCCCCACTTGACCGGGACGTCGGGCGGACCGGTCAGCGACATCACGCCCGACGTGCCCTGCACGATTTGGTCGTACCCGGCGCGGGAATCGCCGTCCTGGCCGTACCCGCTGATCGAGCACACGACCAGGCCGGGGTTGCCGACCCGCAGGGTCGCGGCGTCGAGACCGAGCCGGGCCGCGGTCCCCGGTCGCCAGTTCTCGACGACGACGTCGGCGGTCGCCACGAGGTCGAGGACCGCCTGCCGACCCGCCGGGGTCTTGACGTCGAACGCCGTGCTGCGCTTGTTGCGGTTCACCGACATGAAGTACGCGGAGTCGTCGCCGACGAACGGCGGACCCCAGTGCCGGGAGTCGTCACCCCGCCCCGGAGCCTCGACCTTGACGACGTCGGCCCCGAGATCGGCTAGCATCATCGTGCTGAACGGGCCGGAGAGCGCCTGCGTGAAGTCGATGACACGCACCCCGGCGAGCAGGTCGAGTCCGGGTGTCACGTGCCCGGTGTCGGGGGTTTCGCCGGCGGCGGCGACACGGGCGACGCGGGCGACGCCGGCGCGGCGGGGGCGTGCGAGTGACCGTGACCCTCGCCGTGGGAGTGCCCGTGCGTGTGACCGTGGCCGCCGTGGCCGCCGAGGTCGACGTCGCCGGCGCGCAACGGGGCGTCGTGGAACCGGCCCTCGTGCGCGAGGACCGGCCGCTGGTCACCGGCGATCTCCGGGTACTTCGCCTCGAGACGTTGCCGGTCGGACCACTGCCGGCGCAGACCCCTGATGTACTCGGGGTTGCCGTTGTAGGTGCCCTTCCAGGTCTGCGGCATCCGGTCCTGCGACAGCCCGGCACTCGCGCGGCCCAGCAGCCGCCCGGCCGACAGCAGTTTCGTGCTGCTGCGCCCGCAGTTCGGGCACGCCGGTGCGGTGGACTCGGTCAGCGGCACCTGCTGCTCGAACCGGTGGCCGGTGGCGCAGCGGAAGTCGTACAACGGCATCAGCGCGTCACCAGTTCTCGATGGAGTTGGCGAAGATGCGGGCGATGTCGTCCTCGTCCGGCGTGCGGGGGCAGGTGGCGAGCAACCGCTGCTGCTTCATCGTGCCCGGCACGAGATCGGGGATGTCGGACTCGCTGTATCCCACCGCGCCGATGCCGTTCGGGATGCCGATGTCGCGCATGAGCGCGTTGAGGGCGCTCGGCAGCTGCTCGGACTCCTTGCTGGTCTTCTCGTGGTCGGGAGCGAGCATCGCTGCCGCCTTGAGGTGACGCTCCGGCGCGCTGTCGAAGCTGAACCGGAACGCCTCGGGCGCGGTGAGCGACACCGACTGCCCGTGCGGCACCATCGCCTCGTCGCTGGGGTAGCCCGCCGGGTGGTAGTCCTTCACCATGCCGGCGATCGGGTAGGCGTTGGCGTGCGGGATGTGGACGCCGGAGTTGCCGAAGCCCATGCCGGCGAACGTCGCGGCCATCATCATGTCGCTGCGTGCCTCGATGCTGTCCCCGTGCCGGACCGCGCTGCGGAACGACCGCGCGACCAGCCCCAACGCCTTCTCGCACCACAGGTCGGACACCGGGTTCGACCCGCAGTAGGTGACGCGCTGTTCGGGGGTCTTGCGGTCGAACGACTCGTACCAGCGCGCGGTGTAGGACTCCAGCGCGTGGCAGACGATGTCCATGCCCGACGCCGCGGTGACCTCGGCCGGCAACGACAGCGTCAGCAGCGGGTCGATGATCGCCAGCGTGGGACGCAGCCGCCAGTGGCTGATGCCGGTCTTGACCTTCATCGACAGCACGTCGAGCACGCACATCGCGGTGCTCTCCGAGCCGGTGCCGGCGGTGGTGGGGATGGCGATGAGCGGCTTGAGCTGCCCGGACGGCGCCTTGGCGGCCCCGATCGGCTTGTTGATGTAGTCCATCAACTCGCCGCCGTCGGTGATCATGAGGTTGACGGCCTTCGCGGTGTCGATCGAGGAACCGCCGCCCACGGCGATGTAGCCGTCCCACGGGCCGGCCTCGCGGGCGTACCCCGCGGCCTTGTCCATGCTGTCGTCGGTCGGCTCCACGTGGCAGCCGTCGAAGATCTCCGAGCTGATCCCGCGCTGGTGCAGCAGATCGGCGATCCGGTGGGGGATGCCGCTCGCCATGATCGTCGGGTCGGTGAGGATGAGGACCCGCTTGACGTTGAACTGGGCCATCTCGAAACCGACCTCGTCGAGGGCGCCGGCGCCGAACTTCAACGGCGGCGCACCCCACGTGAAGATGGTCTCCTCGGTGAGCTCCACTCCGGGATAGGTCACCGGTACACCCCGTCCGGCGCGGTGCGCAGCGTCTTGACCTGGTCCGGGTCGTGCCCGAACACCATGGTCGCGTTGGTCTCCTCGCCGATCTTCCGCAACTTCTCGACCGAGCTGAACCAGCTCTCGAGGTTGTTGACGATCGAGGCGGGCACCGCGGGCGGGCCGTAGCTGTCGCCCATGTAGACCGCGTCGGAGGTGAAGATCATCGTGCCGGTGTCGGGCAGGTCGACCTTCATCGACATGCTGCCGATGGTGTGGCCAGGGGTCTGGATGAAGCTGACGCCGGGCAGGAAGTCGACGTCACCGTCGACGGTCTCGAACTCGAGGTCCTCGTAGTCGGCCTTGAGGTGCGCGCCGGCGAACGGGCCGTCGAAGCCGAACGCGTATTCCTTCTCCGGCGCCGAGCAGACCAACTTGGCGTTGGTGTTCTTGAACAGCTTCACGTTGCCGGCGTGGTCGAAGTGCAGGTGCGAGAGCACGACGTAGTCGATCTCGCCGGGGGCCACCCCGAGCGCCTTCAGCCGTGAGTCGAGGTACTCCTCCTCGTCCACCTTGTCGTAGGGGAAGAAGTCCTGCAGACCGGTCGGCTTCCAGTGCTCCTCCCAGTCCCGCGGACAACTGGTGTCCCAGAGCAGCTTGCCGTCGGGGGTGTCGACCAGCACGCAGTGCGTCGGGACATCGGTCCACTCCGCCGGCTGGCCCCGCATCTGGCGGGTCTGGATCGACTTGCCCGGGGCGAGCAACAACCACGTCAGGTCGGCGGTCATCGCGCCGCACGGGATGATGCTGACCGAATTCGCTGTGCTCATCCGTGTGCCTCCGCTGGCGGGTACGAGCGCGGGGCCGGCCGTCGACTGACGGGCGCCCTGGTCTGCTTTGTACGGCCAAATCAGCCGTGGCCTGGACCCTGCTCCAGTCGGGGGGTGATGTCAACCACTCGTTCGGCCCTCACATCGCCCTCACGGCCGGCCGACACTTGTGCCGACCGGGTAAATGGCCGCACAAAGTCATCCTGCGGTCAGGGTCGGGTCACAACGGATGGCGACGCAGGCGCACCCGGTAGGAGTAGTGGTCCGGGTCGAAGTGGCTGATCGCGAGCTCGACCGGGCGGTTACGCGGGTCGAAGTACAACCGGTCGATCCGCAGGACGGCGGTCCCGGCGGGGGGCACCAGCCGCTCGGCCAACTCGGCGGGCAGCGTGGTGGCCGTGACGCTCTGTTCGGCGTCCCGGATCGGCCGACCCGCGAGGGCGTCGACGAGACCGATCACCGTCACCCGGCTCACCGCACCCGGCGTCGTCAGCTCGGGGATCGCCTCCAGCTGCTCACCGACGTCACTGGGCAGGGCGACGTCGGTGTGGCAGAACGGCACCGCGCCGTGCCGGCGGACGAACGACACGCTGTGCACGGTGTCGACGCTCAACCGCAGCCGACCGGCGGCGGCCACGTCGACGCGGCGGGCGAGCGGCCGGATGATCTCGCAGTCGGTGTCGAGCGACAGGCTCATGAGGTCCTCGACGGAACCCAGGTGCCGCAGGTACCGGTCGGATCGGCCGACCGGGTACGTGCCACGCCCCGCGACCCGGTACACCAGGCCCTCGTTGACCAGCTCCTGCATGGCGCGCCGGACCGTCTGGCGGCTGATGCCCCGGCCGGCCGCGAGCTCGGCCTCGGTGGGCAGGCGGTCCTGGTCCCCGTACTCCCCGGCGAGCACCGCGGCGCGGAGGTCGGCCGCCAGCGAGCCGTAGCTCGTCGCCCTGGTCGAGGACATCCCGGAGACCTCTCGACGCGTCCGACACCCGTGCGCCGCCCCACGCGGCACATCGCCGTCAGGCTAACGCCACGAGTGCCTCATGCTGCTGCGCCTAGAGTTTTCGGCGTGACCACCTCGACCATCGCACGGGTAGGCGTCGTCGGCTGCGGCCTCATGGGCTCCGGCATCGCGGAGGTGTCGGCGCGCGCCGGCCTCGACGTCGCCGTCCACGAACCCACCGACGACGCGCTGAAGGCGGGCGAGGCGCGGTTGCTGGCCTCCCTGACCCGTGCCGTCGACCGCGGGAAGCTCGACGCCGACGAGGCGGAGCGGATCCGGGGCCGGCTCTCGTTCACCACCGACCTCGAGCAGTTCGCCGACCGCGACCTCGTGGTGGAGGCGATCGTCGAGAACGCGTCCGCCAAGGTCGACGTCTTCCGCCGGCTCGACGCCATCGTCGAATCCCCCGACGCCCTGCTCGCCACCAACACCTCGTCCATCCCGGTCATGAAGATCGCGATGGCGACCACGCGGCCCCAGAGCGTCATCGGCGTGCACTTCTTCAACCCGGTACCGGTGCTGCCGCTCGTCGAACTCGTTCCGTCGATGCTCACCGGCGCCGAGACCGAGGCCCGGGCCCGGTCGTTCGCGGTCGACACCCTCGGCAAGTCGGTGATCCGCTCGCAGGACCGCGCCGGGTTCGTCGTCAACTCCCTGCTCGTGCCGTACCTGCTGGCGGGAATCCGCATGCTGGAATCGGGATTCGCCGACGCCGAGGACATCGACACCGGCATGGTCCTCGGCTGCGCCCACCCGATGGGACCGTTGCACCTGGCCGACCTCATCGGCCTCGACACCATCAAGTCGATCGCCGAGGCGATGTACGACGAGTTCAAGGAGCCGCTCTACTCGCCGCCGCCCCTGCTGCTGCGCATGGTCGACGCCGGGTTGCTGGGCCGCAAGACCCAGCACGGCTTCTTCGCCTACTGAACGCCCCCTTTTCCGAAGTTGATCACGACGTTTCTGTCGCGCAGACGAGCCGATCAGCGACAGAAACGTCGTGATCAACGTCTGCTGAGCCCGGGGTACTAGTACCGAAGGCTCATTGCCGGTGCGACCGGGCGCGGCCGACGCTCGTCCCGTGCTCCTCCCACTGCTCGCGAAGGTGACCGCCGCGGAAGCCCGCGGCGAATCGCGGTCGCTCGCCGTGTCCGCGCTGTGCGGCACCGCGTCCGTGCTGGTCGACCTCGCCCGGCCGTGGCCGCTCGCGATCGCCGTCGACGACGCCATCGGCGGCGGGAGCTTCGCGGGCCTCGGCGGCACCACGCTGCTGGTGGCCGCAGCGGGCGCGACACTGCTGGTCTCGGTGGTGGGCGGCGTGGTCGACATGGTCGCAGTGGTCGCGGCCGAGCGGGCCGCCGAGCGCATCGGGGCGGGCCTGCGGCAGCGCGTCTTCGAACGCGCGATGACGTTGTCGCTGCGTTGGCACGACCGCACCGGGTCCGGCGAGCTGACGTCGCGACTGACCACTGACGTCGGCCGCGTCCTCGACGCGGTCGTGGCGGTGAGCTCGACCGTGGTCCCCGACGTCACCCGCCTCGTCCTCGTGCTCGTGCTGCTGGCCGTCGTGAGCCCCACGCTCACCCTCGTCGCCCTCGCCGTCGTCCCTGTGCTCGCGGTCCTCGCGGCCGGGCAACGCCGGCGGGTCCGCCGGGTGCAGGGCGACGCCCGCGCCGAGTCCGGTCGGTTCGTTGCAGTCGCCAACGATCTCGTACGGAACGTCCGCGCGGTGCAGGCGTTCGGCCGCGGTGGCCGGTGGGGCGAGGGCTTCCGGCTGCGCAACGACCGGCTGCGGTCGGTGAACGAGCGGGCGGTCGTCGTCGACGCCCGTTGGGGCCCGGCCGCCGACGTCGTCCTCGCCGTCGGATCCGGTCTGATGCTGGTGATCGGCGGCCGGGCCGCCCTCCGGGGCGAGCTGAGCGTCGGGGACCTGCTGGTCGTCATGGCCTACCTGACCTCGCTGTACTCCCCGGTACGCAGCCTGACCCGGCTGTCCGCCGTCATCGCCAAGTCGACCGCGAGTGCCCAGCGGCTCGACGACGTGCTCGGCAGCGACGACCGGGTCGAGGAGCGGCCGGACGCCGTCGTGGCGCCGCGGATCGAGCGGGGTGTGCGCTTCACCGACGTCCACTTCGCCTACGAGGACCGCGCCGTGCTCGACGGATTCGACCTCGACGTGCCGCGCGGGCTGATCACCGCGTTGCTCGGTCCGAGCGGCGCCGGCAAGAGCACCGTGCTGCAGCTGCTCCTGCGGCTGTACGACGTCGACCGCGGCACCGTCACGTTCGACGACGTCGACATCCGCGGCCTCCGGCTCGACACCCTGCGCCGTCGGATCGGGTTCGTGCCGCAGGATCCGTGGTTGCTCGATGCCACGATCGCGGAGAACATCGCGTTCGGTCAGCCCGGCGTCACCCGTCACGCCGTCATCGCCGCGGCCCGCGACGCCCACGTCGACGAGTTCGTCGACGACCTCCCGCTCGGCTACGACACCGTGCTCGGCGAGGGCGCCGTACGGCTCTCGGGTGGCCAGCGTCGTCGCATCGCCCTCGCCCGCGCCGCCGTCTCCGACGCACCGTTGCTGCTGCTGGACGAGCCCACCGCCTCGCTCGACCACGAGTCCGCCGCGCTGGTCCGCACGGCGATCCGCCGCTCCAGCCGCGGCCGGACCGTCCTCGTCGTCACCCACGACCGCGACCTCGCGGCGATCGCCGATCGCACCGAGCGCCTCCACCGTCCGACGTCCGGTCCCGGACGCCGGCTCCACTCGTCCCGGGAGGAGGTGACCTCATGACCGCCAACCGCATCCAGGGTGCCGTCACCCACCACGGCCGCAGCCGCTCGCGCAGCCGCAGCCGGTCGCGTTCGCGCAGCCGTTCGCGCGGCTGACCGCCGAGCCGGCCCGCCACCCTTCCCGGGGGGGGGGCCGGCACCACGGAACGGAAGTCCTGGCGGCTGCGACCCGGTGTCCGGGGCTGCGCCGCCAGAAGTTCCGTCATGAGGGAGAGGAAACCCCGTGTCCAGCAGCACGATGGTCGCCGGCCCCGCCCGTCCGAGCGCGGTCGACGAGCTCGACGGCCTGCCGGTCTCCACGCTCGCCGCCAGCGATCCGCTGACCGACGGCGTGCAGGCCTGGGAACGGCTCGGGGTCGGCCACCGCTGCGAGACCTGGCTCGCCTGGTCGGCCGCGCTGTGGTCACCGGTCGTGGTCAAACTCCCCCGACCCCACCAGCGTGACCACCCCCGTGCCCGCCGCAGCCTCGCCCGCGAGGTCGCCGCGCTGACCGGCAACCCGCACCCTGGCCTGCCGCGGCTGTACGAGGACGGCACGGGCGCCGCAGTGCCCTACGTGGTGGTCGAGCACGTCGACGGGCCGGACCTCTGCGACGTCCTCGACGACGGCGGTCCGCTCGGCCCGGCAGAGGTCACGCTGCTCGCGGCGCAGCTGCTCGCCGCGGTCCACGCCGTGCACGCGCGGGGCGTCGCCCACGTCGACCTGAAACCGGAGAACGTCGTGGTCCGCGCCGGCCGCCCCGTGGTCATCGACTTCGGCTCGGCCCGCGCGCTCGGCGCCATGCAACCGGCCGGCCGGCTCATCGGCAGCGCGGGGTACGCCGCGCCCGAGCTCGAGGCCGGCGCGCCGATCAGCACCGCGATGGACGTGTTCGGGATCGGCGGCGTCCTGCACGAGGCGCTGCCCGGTGAGCCGGTGTTCGCCCCCGATCTGGCCGC
>CAXUNA010000015.1:0-18101 GCA_964252095.1 uncultured Jatrophihabitans sp.
AGGACGACGACGGCACCGGCATCCTGCGCGGTGAACTCACCGCCGACCTGCTCGTGAAGCTGCAAACGGTGCTGTCCCCGCTGGCCGCACCGCGCCCGGCCGACGCGAACGGCGACGACACCCGCACGCCTGGTCAGCGGATGCACGACGCCCTCGAGGACCTGTGCGACCGGATGCTGCGTTCCGGGACGCTGCCGGACTCCGGCGGGGTGCCCGCGACGGTGGCGGTGACGATGTCGTTGGCGCAGCTGCAGGAACGCACCGGCCGGGTCACCACCGCCTTCGGCGGCGACCTGTCGATCGGTCAACTACTGCACACGGCGTGCGAGGCCGAAATCATCCCCGTCGTCCTCAACGACGCCGGCGGAATCCTCTCCTACGGCCGCAGCCAACGATTCGCCACCGCCGGCCAGACCAAAGCACTCCGCGCCCGAGACCACGGCTGCACCTTCCCCGGCTGCAGAAGACCACCCCAGTGGTGCCAACGCCACCACGTCGAGGAATGGCTGCGCGACGACGGCGACACCGACCTCGACAACCTCGTCCTGCTCTGCGCCTACCACCACCACTCGTTCGAGCAATGGGGCTGGCGCGTCGAGATGATCGACGGCATGCCCTGGTGGACTCCACCCGCCCACCTCGACCCGGAGCAGAAACCCCTGCAGAACACCGCGCATCAACGCTGACGGGAGGAGACGACGCCACGCGATGGCGACCGCGCAACGGTCACCCGCGCTGGTTCGAGACAACACGCGAGAGGTCGGAGAGGCGGCAGGTCGGGTGCCCCTCCAACCGTTCTCTCGGAACGCGGCCGACGACGACCGGTGCGGCGACGCTCCCTCCGTCCGACCCGAAGGCCTGAGCCTCAGGCGCCCTGCCGCACGTCGACGGCGGCCGGGGACGACGTCGGATCAGCGACGAGCGAGGCGAGCAGGGCGAGCTTCTCCTCGCTGCCGGTGCCGGCGGCGGGGTGGTAAATGACCAGCACGAGGCCGTCACCGCCGGCGATCGCGAGCCGTTCCTTGTGCAGCGTCAGCTCACCGAGCTGGGGGTGGGACATCGCGGTCCGGCCGCACTCGCGGATCACGACGTCGTGCCGCGCCCACAGCTGCCGGAACTCCTCACTGGCCAGCGAGAGCTCGCCGACGAGCTCGATGAAGCGGGGGTCGTCGGTGTCGGTGCCGACCGCGCGCCGCAGGTCGGCCACCATCGTGGCCATCGCCTGCTCGAAGCTCGGGCACAGCGCGTGCTCGCCGGGGTCGAGGAACATCGTGCGCATCCGGTTCGCGCCGACCCGCAGGTTAGGCGACACCGCGGTGGCCAGCGCATTCGCGGCCAGCACGTCGGTGTAGCGGCCCTCGACGAACGCCGGCAGGTCGAGCGAGGCGACCAGCGCCTGGATCCCCGCGGGGACCTGCTCGGGGCGCGGACGGCGCGCCCGTCGCCGCGGCGGGGGCGAGGCGAGTCCGAGCAGGTACGCCGTCGCCGTCTCGTCGAGCCGCAGCACCCGCGCCAGCGAGTCGAGCACCTGCGACGAGGGGTTGCGGTCGCGGCCCTGCTCGAGCCGGAGGTAGTAGTCGGAGCTGATCCCGGCGAGCATCGCCACCTCCTCGCGGCGCAGCCCGGCCACCCGACGCGGTCCGAACGCCGGCAGGCCCACGTCGCCCGGCCGGACCAGTTCGCGCCGCGCGCGGAGGTACTCGCCCAGTGGGCTGCTGCCGCTCACGACGGACGACGGTACGCAGGCGCAGCACGGTGTGGCTGGTCCTGCGAGTCCCAGGCTGACTGTCCCCGCGGGGACCGGGAGGACCGGGACCTGGCACCGCGCCGCACGTCGGCGCAGCGTGGCGGCATGACCCACGCACCCCTTCCCGGCGGCACGTTCGACCTCGCCGCCGACCTCGTCGTCGCCCGGTTCGGCTACGGCACGATGCAGCTCGCCGGCCCCGGCGTCATGGGACCGCCCGCCGACCACGACGAAGCGGTCCGCGTCCTGCGTGCTGCGGTCGAGCTCGGCATCACCCACCTCGACACCAGCGAGGCCTACGGGCCGTCGGTGACCAACCGGCTCATCCGGGAGGCACTGCACCCCTACGACGACGCGCTCCACGTCGTCACCAAGGTCGGCGCCCGCCGCGACGCCGACGGCGGGTGGCCGGTCGCCCGGGCCCCGCAGCAGCTCCGCGACGCGGTGCACGCCAACCTCGACACCCTCGGCCTCGACGTGCTCGACGTCGTCAACCTCCGGGCCGGTGGACCCATGGGACCGGTGCCCGGTTCGATCGAGGAACCCTTCACCGCACTGGTCGAACTGCAACAGCAGGGCCTGATCCGGCGGCTGGGCGTGAGCAACGCGACGGCCGACCAGATCGCCGAGGCCCGCGCCCTCGCACCGATCGTGTGTGTGCAGAACTTCTACAACATCGCGAACCGGCAGGACGACGCCGTGATCGACGAGCTGGCGCAGGCGGGCATCGCGTACGTGCCGTTCTTCCCGCTCGGCGGGTTCAGCCCGCTGCAGTCGGACGTCCTGACCGCGGTCGCGAGCCGGTCGGATGTCACGCCGATGGCGGTGGCGCTGGCCTGGTTGCTGCGCCGCTCACCGAACATCCTGCTGATCCCGGGCACCTCCTCGGTGGCGCACCTGCGGGAGAACGTCGAAGGCAGCGGGCTCGTCCTCTCCGACGCCGACCACGCCGAGCTGGACGCCGTCGCCGGGCCGAGAACACCCGGGTCAGGACGGCAACGCGTCCAGACCCCCCGCACCCGGGGGCAACGCGTGGTCGGAGCGGTCCTTGATGCGCACGCCCGACTCCCCCGCCACGATCGCGGCGGCGAGCAGCCCGGCGATCGCCCGGGCCGCGCGCGGGTACCCGAGGCCGTCCGGCGGGTGGATGTTGGAGACGCAGTTGCGTTCGGCGTCGGTGCGGCCGGCCCGGGGCGCGTAGGTCAGGTAGGCACCGAGGCTGTCGGTCACCGAGAGGCCCGGCCGTTCCCCGATCAGCACGAGAACCGCATCGGCTTTGAAAGATTCTCCGATCCGGTCGCCGAGCGCGACCCGGGCCTGGGTGGCGACCACGACGGCCGTCGGTGCGCTGTCCGGCGCGACCCGGGCGAACTCGGCCAGCAACGGCACCGCGTGCGCGCTCACCGCCCGGGCCGACAACCCGTCGGCGAGGACGACCACCAGCCCGCCGCGGGCATCCGGTGCAGGGGACAACGGTTCGGCGAGGACCCGGCCGAGGTCGGGCCGGCGGAGGTACTCGTCGCGCGTGGCGGCCTGCGAGGTCACGACGACCGGCCGCGCGAAGCCGGCGGCACCGACCTGGGCGACGAGGTCGTCGACGTCCAACGCGTCGTGGACGGCGTCACGGGCCTCGGCGTGGGCGGCGCGGAACTCGAGCTCGGCTGCGGTGGGCAACGCGTTGCCGGCGCGGCCGAGGCCGATGCGGGCCTGGGTGGTGCGGCGCAACTCCGCCCAGAGATCCACCGGATCAGCGCCCGATCGCGAGCAGTGGCGAGGAGTCGACGGGCAGGATCGTGCCGTGTTCGTCGGCCATCCCGAGCCCGCGCAACCAGGTCTCGAACTCCGGCGCCGGCCGCAACCCGAGTGCCGACCGGACGTACAACGCGTCGTGGAACGACGTGCTCTGGTAACCGAGCATGACGTCGTCGGCACCGGGCACGGCGATGACGTAGGTGCACCCGGCGGCGCCCAGCAGGGTCAGCAGGGTGTCGGTGTCGTCCTGATCGGCCTCGGCGTGGTTGGTGTAGCAGACGTCGACGCCCATCGGCAGGCCGAGCAGCTTGCCGCAGAAGTGGTCCTCCAGCCCGGCGCGGACGATCTGCTTGCCGTCGTACAGGTACTCCGGCCCGATGAAGCCGACCACGGTGTTGACGAGGAGCGGCCGCAGGTGTCGCGCGAGACCGTACGAGCGGGCCTCGAGGGTCTGCTGGTCCACCGGTCGGCCACCGGTGCCCCGGTGCGCGTCCGCGGACAACGAGGATCCCTGCCCGGTCTCGAAGTACATGACGTCCTCGCCGACCGTCCCCCGGTGCAACGACAGCGCTGCCTCCCGCGCCTGTTCCAGCATGGCGAAGTCCACGCCGAACGACGTGTTCGTGCCCTGCGTGCCACCGATCGACTGGAACACCAGGTCGACCGGCGCGCCGTCCTCGATGAGCTCCATCGTCGTCGTCACGTGCGCGAGGACGCAGGTCTGCGTGGGGATCTCGTAGCCGGCGCGGATCTCGTCGAGCAGCTCGAGCAGGTCGCGGGTCACCCGCGGTGAGTCGGTGGCCGGGTTGATGCCGATCACGGCGTCACCGCACCCGAGCAACAGGCCGTCGAGGACGGCGGCGGCCACCCCGCGCGGGTCGTCGGTCGGGTGGTTGGGTTGCAACCTCGTGGCGAGCCGCCCCGGCAGCCCGAGCGTGTCACGGAACGCGGTGGTGACCTCGACCCGCCGTGACACCGCGATGAGGTCCTGGTTGCGCATGAGCTTGCTGACCGCGGCGACCATCTCCGGCATCAGGCCCGGCGCGACCGCGGCGAACACCGCGGCGGCATCGGGGCGCGCCGCCGCCTCCAGCAGCCACTCGCGGAACCCACCGACGGTGAGGTGGGCGACGGTCGCGAACGCGTCGTGGTCGAGGGTGTCGACGATGAGCCGGGTGACCTCGTCGTCCTCGTACGGCACCACCACGTCGTCGGTGAACGTGCGCAGCGGGAGGTCGGCGAGCGCCCACTGGGCCGCGGCCCGCTCGGCCGCCGAGCCCGCCGCGCAGCCGGCCAGTTCGTCCCCGGACCGCGGCGGTGAGGCCCTGGCCAGCAGGTCGACCAGCCCGTCGAACCGGTAGGAGTGCCCCCTCCGGGTCTGGGTGTAGACGGTCACGCCGTCATCCTGCCGTCTACAGCGTCTTCTCGGTCCCGACGTCGACCGCCGCGACCGGCGCCTCGACCGTCCGGATCGGTCCGGTGAACCACTTCTTCACCGACACGTGCCAGCCGATCCAGAGCAGCAGCAACAACCCGACGACGACGATCGGGGTGTAGTTGACGTACTTCCACCCGAAGCCGGGCGTCCACGGCGCGCCGAGGTTCGAGGTCGGGAAGATCGCCACGATCGTCATGACGCCGATCTCGATCACCGCGAGCGGCGCCATCCAGCGGTACCTGCGGCCGAGCGTCCAGCGCCCGACCGGGAACGACGACCCGGCCCGCCAGCGCAGGAAGATCGGGATGGCGAAGGCGAGGTACAGGCCGACGACGCCGATCGAGACGACCGCGAAGAACGCCACCGGCACCGGTGCGCCGTTGACGTCGACCTGGATGAGCGCCGGGAGCGTGATCACGACGGCCACCACCGCGCTGAGGATGACGCCGTAGACCGGTACCCGGCTCGCGGAGAGGTGCGACCAGTACCGGCTGCCGAGCACCGCGCGGTCGCGACTGAACGCGAACAGCATGCGAGACGTCGAGGTCATGCAGGCGACGGTGCAGAAGAACTGCCCGGCGGTGGAGACGAACAGCACCGCGCCGGCCCAGTTCGGACTCAGCGCCTGGGTGAGGATGAGGTAGACCCCGCCACCGCCCTTGGTGACCGCCCCCTCGTCCTGCACGGCGAACAGGAAGGCCAGCAGCAACACCCAGCCACCGACCACCGAGTACGCGATGGACTGCCAGATGCCCTTGGCGGCCGCGTTCGCCGCGGACTTGGTCTCCTCCGACAGGTGGGCCGAGGCGTCGTACCCCGTGATCGTGTACTGCGTCAGGATGGCCGAGATCGGCAGCACGATGAAGATGAAGCCGGCCCCGGAGGTGGAACCCCCGAAGAAACCGGTGTTGTTGACGGTGTGGGTGAAGACGCTGCCGACGCTCGCGTGGTGGCCGGGCACGAACAGCAGCACGGCGATGACCGCCAGGGCGCCCGCGACGTGCCACCACACCGAGATGTTGTTGAGCATCGCCAACAGCCGCGAGCTGAAGATGTTCACCAGTGCGGCGATCGCGAGGATCACGATGAAGATGACGAACACCCGCGACAGGCTGTACCCGGCGGCCCAGCTGTCGCTGAACGTCGAGAGCGTGAGGTCGAAGAACGTCGCGGCGCCGTACGCCACGCTGGCGTCGATCGCCAGCAGGCCGATGAGGTTCAGCCACCCGGTGTAGTAGCCGGCCTTCGGGCCGCCCAGCTTGGAGGCCCACCAGTAGATGCCGCCGGAGGTGGGGAACGCCGACACCAGCTCGGACATGCACAGCCCGACGACGAGGATGAGGGCGCCGACGATCGGCCAACCCCACGCGATCGCGGCCGGCCCGCCGCCGTTCCACCCCAGCCCGAAGCTGGTGAAACACCCGGCCAGGATCGAGATGATCGAGAACGAGATCGCGAAGTTCGAGAAGCCCGACCAGGACCGGGACAGTTCCTGCTTGTAGCCGAGGCTCGCGAGGTGCGCCTCGTCGTCGTTGCTGCTGGGCTTGCTGACATCGGTGGCGGACACGGCCTGGAGGCTCCTCGCGGGTCGATCGTTGGTGGGCGCAACGATGGACCCGCTCGGGTTCGGCGTCAATGCCTCGCCGTTGCGGCGGTGTTACGGCTGGTGCGCCGCTGGTCGGGTCACGACCAGCCGCGCGAGCGCGGGTCCGGAGGCAGCCGGGGGTTCAGCAGGTGGGCGACCAACGCCGTCCAGCCCGTCTGGTGCGTGGCGCCGAGACCCTCGCCGGTGTCACCGTCGAAGTACTCGCTGAAGGTGGGGTGTTCGCTCCACAACGGGTCGGGCGAGGCCTCGATCCGCGCGCCGTCGGCCGGCCGGCGGCCGTCGACCGGCCGGAACAGCGCCGCCAGGCCGTGGTCGATGACGTCGGCGGCCTCGACGAGCGTCCGGTGGTCGCCCGAACCGGTCGGGATCTCGATCGTGAACGAGTCGCCGAAGTAGCGGCCGTACGTGCGCAGCTTGTCGGCGAGCAGCACGTTCACCGGGAACCACACCGGTCCGCGCCAGTTCGAGTTCCCGCCGAACATGCCGGAGCGCGACTCGCCCGGCTCGTAGTCGATCGTGGCCCCGGTGCCGTTGACGTCGATCGTCACCGGGTCGCGGTAGGCCGCCGACAGCGACCGGATGCCGTACGGCGAGAGGAACTCGGCGCTGTCGAACATCCGTTGCAGGATGCGCCGGAGCCGCTCCGGTTCCACCATGGAGAGCAGCATCTTGCGACCGTCCGGCGCCGAGCGTGACAGCAACGGACCCATGATCTCCGGGTGCCGCCGCTGCAGCCACCGCAGCCGCGCGGTGACGTCGGGGCACTCCTCGGTCATCCAGGGCGGGACCTCGGTGGCGCCGAGGATCGGCAGCAGCCCCACCATCGACCGCACCCGCATGTGCGACGCGGTGGAGTCCGGCCGCACGAGGACGTCGTAGAAGAAGCCGTCCTTGTCGTTCCACAACCCGAGATCCCGCGAACCGAAGGTGTTCATGGCCTTCGCGATCGACAGGAAGTGTTCCAGGAACTTCGTCGCGGTGTCGTCGTAGGCGCGGTCGTACCGGGACAGCTCGAGCGCGATCTTGAACATCTGCTGGCAGTAGAACGCCATCCAGCTGGTGGCGTCGGACTGTTCGAGCCGGAAGCCCGGCGGCAACGGCGCCGAGCGGTTGAACAGCCCGATGTTGTCCATGCCGAGGAACCCGCCCTCGAAGATGTTGGAACCGTTGACGTCCTTGCGGTTCACCCACCACGCGAAGTTCAGCAGCAGCTTCGTGAACACCCGGGTGAGGAAGTCGCGGTCGCGGTAGCCGTCGATCCGGTAGACGTGCCACGCCGCCCACGCGTGCACGGGAGGGTTGACGTCGCCGAACTCCCACTCGTAGGCGGCCAACTGGCCGTTGGGGTGCATGGCCCACTCACGGCACATCAGGACCAGCTGTTCCTTCGCGAACGACGGGTCGACGTGCGCGAGCGGGATGGTGTGGAACGCGAGGTCCCAGGCGGCGAACCAGGGGTACTCCCACTCGTCCGGCATCGAGATGACGTCGGCGAGCGACAGGTGCTTCCACCGGGTGTTCCGGCGCCCGGTGTCCTCGCGGTCGACGGGCGCGGGCGAGACGGGATCGCCTTCGAGCCACTGGTCGACGTCGTAGCGGTAGAGCTGTTTGCCCCAGAGCAGACCGGCGTACGCCCGGCGGGCGACGTGGTAGTCGGCCGCCGGCATGCCCTCGTGGATGACGGTCGAGTAGAACTCGTCCGCCTCCGCCTCCCGGTCCTCGAACACGGCGTCGAAGCCCGGACCGAACGTCCCCTCGCTGGGCGGGTTCGTCGACAGTCGCAGGGAGACCGTCACCGTCTCGCCCGGCGCCACGGCGTCGAAGTGGTAGCGCAACCCGGCCTTGGTGCCCTCGAGCGCCGGGTTGACCGCCGTGCGCACGCCGCGCACGACGTAGTCGTCGAGGCCGTCCTTGGTGTACGCCGCATCGTTGCGCTGTGCACCGAAGAGCTTGACCGCGTTCGTCTCGTTCTCGCAGAACAGCACCTCGGGCGCGCCCTGGGCGGCGAGGTAGTAGTGGCCCAGGAAACCGTGCTCGCACTCGACGGCCTCGAGCCCGCCGACGGTCAGCGTCGGGGGCAGCACCTGCTGGATCACCGAGCGGCGGCGGTCACGGCCCCACGACCAGGTGTTGCGCAGCCACAGCTGCGGGACGAGGTCGAGCGGCGCGGCCTCCGGGCCGTGGTTCGTGACGGCCACCCGCACGCAGACGTCGTCCGGGCCGGCCTTGGCGTAGGTGATCAGCGCGTCGAAGAACCGGTTGCCGTCGAGGACACCGGTGTCGGCGAGCTCGTACTCGCGCTCGTCACGTCCCCGCTTCGCGTTCTCGCGGCGGAGCCGGGCGTACGGGTACTCGGCCTGCGGATAGCGGTAGAGCCACTGCATCCAGCTGTGGCTGGGCGTGCCGTCGACGGCCCACCAGTACTCCTTGGCGTCCTCACCGTGGTTGCCCTCGCCGTTGGTGAGCCCGAACAGCCGGTCCTTCAGCACCGGGTCGTGGCCGTTCCAGAGCGCCAGCCCGAAGTTCATGAACCCGAAGCGGTCGCTGATCCCGCCCAGGCCGTCCTCGCCCCACCGGTACGCGCGGGCGTAGGCGTGGTCGAAGGGGAACGAGTCCCAGGCGTCACCGTCCTCCGAGTAGTCCTCGCGCACCGTGCCCCACTGCCGGCCCGCGAGGTACGGACCCCACTGCCGCCAGGGGTCGGTCGACGCCGGCGACTCAGCCAGCCGCGCGTGCTCGGCGGTGCGTCCGGTGGCGTGGCCCCACTGCGCGCTCTCGGGGCGAGCGCCCTGATCGTTGCTCACGGCATCAGTTGATGCAGGCGAGGCCGCCGGTGGCGTTGTCCACCGCGCGACCGCCGGTCGCCGAGGCCGGGACGCTCGCGGTGGTGGCCGACGCCGCCGCGCCCGGCGTCAGGCCGTCGGCGCCGAGCACGAGGGTGACCTCGGTGACCGACGCGTCCGGCGTGAGCGTGGCACCCGGCACCGTTGCCGCGACCGTGTTCGCCTGGGCCTCCGCGCCGGCCGGGTACCGCACCGTCGTGACGTCGGCGGGAGCGGTGTCGCCGGTGCCCGTGACGTTCATGCCCAGTCCCTGCAGGACACCCGATGCGGCGCCCGCCGCACCGCCGACACCGCTGCCGTTCAGCACCCGCACCGTGACCGCGCCCGGTGCCACGGTGGCGACCGGCTTGGACGGCGAGGGTGACGCGCTCGGCGTGGCCGCGCCGACCAGCTGCTTCATCTGGGCCTTGACCGCCGCCGGGTCGACGCCGAGGACGTCGGCGCCGCCGATCGTCTCGTCGCCGGTGGTCACCATCGTCGCGCCGATGATGTTGCCGGACGCGAGGTCCTGGAGTTGCGAGGCCAGCTTCAGCAGGTCGAGGTCGTCCTTCAGCAGCGACGAACTGACGGCCCCCAGCAGGTTCTTCAGCTTGAACGGGTTGAGCAGCACGCCGGCCGTGCTGACCTTCTTGAACACCGCGCCGAGGAAGTAGCGCTGTCGGGCGACGCGGTCGAGGTCGCCGTCCGGCAGGCCGTGGCGCTGCCGGACGAACGCCAGCGCCTGCGTGCCCTCGACGTTCCTGCTGACACCCGCGGGCAGGTTGATGCCCGAGTAGCTGTAGGAGAACGTGCCGTCCGGCTCGAACCCGGAGTCGTAACCGTCGCCGGTCTGGCCGTACTCGGTGGCGGGGCGCATCGCGTTCTTCAGGCAGACGTCCACGCCGCCGATCGCGTTGCTGATCCGGTAGAAACCGAGCAGGTTGATCTGCAGGTAGTGGTCGATCGTGAGCCCGGTGAGCGTCGACAGGGTCTTCGCGGTGAGCGCGATCCCCGCTCCCTCCGCCGCCGTCTCGCTGACGCCCTGGTCCTTCGCCGCCTGGTAGGCCGTCGGGTACGCGGAGTTCAGCCGGCCCATGCCGACACCGGGAACCTCGACATAGCTGTCGCGCGGGAAGGAGATCAGCGTCGCCTTGGACCCGTCGGCCGGCACGTGCAGGATGATCATGGTGTCGGTGTTCGAACTCCCGCCGTCGTCCTGGGTGGCAAGCGCCTTGAGCTCGTCGGCCGTGGCACCGGCGCGGCTGTCGTTGCCGATCAGCAGGATGTTCTGGTCCACGCCGTCGATGTCCGGGGTGGTCGTGTCGGGCGACGGCAGGTTGGGCGCCTGCGCGATCGACGTCGTGAAGTCGCGGTAGGTGGCCCAGGCGACGCCGCTGCCGACCACCACGGCGAGCGAGAGCAACGCACTGACCCACTTGCCGGCCAGCAGCAGGGCGCGGCGCGGGCGCCGGGACCGTGCCGGGGCACCGGGCGCGGCGGGCTCGACATGCGTCACGGGGCGAAGCCTAGTGAGCGGGGGTGCACGGGGCCTGGCAGAGCGGCGTCCGTTCGCCTCACGTGCGTCACACGGGCGTGATAACTTCCGGCTCCGGCGGCGGTCCGGTCGTCCGAACCCGAGAGGCGTGTGGATGTCGAGGCTGCGTCAGCTCAAGCGGACCGTCGCGCCGCCCGTGCACCGCGTCCTGGACCGGGCGCACCGCCCGATCGGCGAGCGGGCGTTCCTCGCGGCGTTCGAGCAGGCCCGGGCCGCGGGATCGGTCAAGGTGAACATCGGCTCGGGCCGCAAACCGGTCGCGGGCTGGATCAACACCGACGTCGTGCGGCAGGGTCACATCTACCTCGACGCCCTGCAGCCCTGGCCGATCCCCGAGGTGTCGGTCGACTTCGTCTACGCCGACAACGTCATCGAACACATCACGCTCCCCGACACCCCCGCGTTCCTGCACCACACCTTCGTCGCGATGAAGCCCGGTGCACCGATCCGGCTCGCCACCCCCGACGTCGAGGCCGTCGCGCGGCAGTACCTCGAGAACGGCGAACTGGCCCGTCAGGGCATGGAGCGCAACGCCGAGCGCGGACGGCACATGCGCTACCCGGTGGAGCTCATCCGGCAGGTGTACGTCGGCGCGAAGCACTACCTCGGCTTCTGCCACGACTACCAGTCGCTGAGCTCGGAACTGGCCGCCGCGGGCTTCGTCGACATCCGGCGCGCCGAGACCGGCCGGAGCGAAGTGCCGGAACTGCACGGCCTCGAGGTCCGCGCCCACCCGGCCGAGATCGCCACCCAGTTGGTGGTGGAGGGCTTCAAGCCTTCCTGACCACCCACCGCGTCAGTGGGCGACCCTCGCCGACTTCGGCTGGTTCACCGCCGCCGGAGCCGTGCCGTCGCCCGTCCCCGTGTAGGTCCCGGTCGTCACGGACGCCGCGATGCCGTAGACGAGGTACCACGGCGGTGGCGTCGTGCTGCTCCCGAGGTAGGTCGTGAAGAACGCCATGCAGTACTTGGCGGAACCGCTGGGCTTGACGACGATCGGCTGGGCGAGGGCGTCGACGATGTCGTCGCCCCCGGTGACGTTGTAGCGGGCCACGAGGGTTCCCGCGAGGCTCGTCTGGCACGTGCCGTCGGTGCCCACCGGGTACTTGCTCAGCGAGAGCTGCTGTTCGGCCGCCGCACTGTTCGCAGTGGGGCTCGACACCTCGATGCGGCTGATGGCGAGCTTGGCCGTGGTCGGTGAGATCACGACCGTGTAGCTGCTGGCGGTGTAGCCGTACACGTACCCCGTGGAGTCGATCGTGCTCGGCGTCTCGGCGACGGACAGGTGGCCGCCGGTGTCGACCTTGGCCGCGTGCGACGGCGTGGTCGGGTCGACGATCGTCGTCTGCGCCAGCGTGACGGCGACCGCCGTACCGCCGCTCGCCAGCACCACGGCGACGATCGACAGCACGACCGCGACTCCACTGCCATGACCACGGAACTTCACGACGACCCACCTCCCGGGTGCCGCGCTCGGCGCGCGGCTCGCTCCGAGGATGACCGACCGCGCCGCTGTGTCCCACCGGGCCACCGAACCTCGCCCGATCGTGCAGTTCTCGCTGCCACGGCGGTCACCGGTGCGAGCGCGGTCGTCCCTCACCACCGGCGAACGTGCACACGGCAACGATCACGGCGGTGACGACGCCCTCGGTCGCGGCGGCCCCGCGGGCGGGCACGAACACCCTGCCCCGTGGACGTGCGGCCCGGTCGGTGCCACGCTCCTCCTGTCCCGTGACCGTGGCCCGTTCAGGAGTCGGCATGACCAGCTGGTGGAAGTGGCTCGTCGGGCTGCTCACCGAACCGGCGAGCTACGAGAACGCCTCCGCCGAGCGGACCCGCACCGTGCTGCGCTGGTTGATGGCGTTCCTCGTCGTCGGGCTGGGTTCTGCGGTCCTGTACCAACGCTGGAACAGTGCGGCCGACTGCTTCCAGGTGTCGATCAGCGCCTACTACTACACACCGGCGCAGGCGATCTTCGTCGGTGCGCTCGTCTCGATCGGCGTCTGCCTGCTGGCGGTGAAGGGCAAGACCGCCGCGGAGGACGCGATGCTGAACTTCGCGGGCATCCTCGCGCCCATCGTCGCCATCGTCCCGACTCCCCCGCCCGTCACCGCCTCGTGCGACATCCCGGCCGGACAGGGCGGCCAGCGGGCGGTCGACGTCGCGAACAACATGCCGGCGCTGTTCGTCGTGGGGATCCTGACGCTCGGCCTCGCCGTGGTGCTGGTCTACCGGCCGGTCGGCGGGGCGCCGCGCGGCAACCGCAGCGAGCAGGTCGCCGTGTGGGCCGCGGTGCTGCTGTGGGTCGTCGCGGTGGTCGTGTTCGTCACCGCCCGGCAGACGTTCCTCGACACCGCCCACTACACCGCCGCGATCACGATGTTCGCGGCGATCTTCGCCGTGGTCTGGATCAACGCCCTGCTCGTCGCGCACGCCCCTGACGGATCGTGGCGCAACCGCTACACCCTCGTCGCGGTGCTCATGGTGGTGGTCGGTGTCGCCACCATCGCCGCCGGTCTCGCCGGCTGGGACCACTGGGTGATCGGCATCGAGACCGGCCTCATCACGCTGTTCGCGGTCTTCTGGGTGGCGCAGACCTCGGCCTCGCAACGGCAGATGATCCGGACGGGCGACGCGACGAGTGCGATCGCGCCGGATCCGGTGGCCTGATCGGCGCCCGACGGCCTGGTGGTGGAGCTGAGGGGATTCGAACCCCTGACCCCCTCGATGCGAACGAGGTGCGCTACCGGACTGCGCCACAGCCCCTTGACCGGTGTGTCGGCCGGCTCGGGCGTGCTCCGGACAACCGCGTCAGACTACCAAGCCCCGCGAGCCGGGTTCACCACCAGCCCGGACCCCACCACCCGGACTCCAGGAGTCGCAGCGGTGCGGAAGCGGGCCCAGAGCACCGCTGACACTCCAGGAGTCGGAGCGGTGCTCACGCGGGCCTGGAGTGCCGCTGACACTCCAGGAGTCGGAGCGGCGCGCACGCGGGCCCGCAGCACCGCTGACACTCCAGGAGTCGGAGCGGCGCGCACGCGGGCCCGCAGCACCGCTGACACTCCAGGAGTCGGAGGCGTCAGCCGGCGCGACGCTGGATCGGCTCGTCGGCGAGCTCGGCGCCGCTGTAGAGGCCGGTGAGGTCGACGGTGTCCATGATCTGCAGCTCGAGGTCGTCGTCGTCGATGCGGACGACGGTCTCGATCGGCGGGCGGAACGAGTGCGGGGCGACGCCCCCGTCCTCGGCCGGCTCGTCGTCCTCGAGTTCGGTGGCGTCCCACTCGGCCGCGGCGAAACGGTCGGCGCGGCGCAGCCGGGCCTCACGGCGGTCACGGTCGCGCAGCGCCTGCGAACGCAGGAACAGCAGGTAACCGCCGGTGGCGGCGAGGAACAGCAACGCGAACGTCCAGGGCAGCCAACCACCGGCGATGAACGACGCCACCAGGGTGATCAGCAGGCCGAGGCCGAGGATCGTGAGCGAACGACGGCGACGCGCCATCATCTGCCGCCGGGCGGCGGACATCTCCGTGCGGTCGACCGGGTACATCAACGCCTCCCTGGCGGCGGGGACCGGCCGGCGTGCGGCCGAAGGAATGTGTGAGGAGGACGAGCGGCCGGGCACGAAGACCTGGGCCTCGACGGGAGCGGAACGGGGTGTCACCCAGTCGGCGTCGTCGGCGGCGGCGCCGTCGACACTGCGGGGTGCGAGGGCGACGTCGTGCAGCGACTGCCGGCGGGTGAGTGCCCGCATCGCCCGTCCGAACCGGGCCACGGATCGCTCCGGGGCGCGCTCGTCCTTGCGGCGGACCAGCATGGGGACGACGACGACCAGCCACAGCACGGCCAGTACCAGCACCGTCAATGCGGACGACGACATCGCAACTCCTGTCACACCAGTCTCAAGGTGAACATGACGGTAGTGACGCGGAGCAGCGCAGCCGGACACGACACGCCCGCGTACACAACAAATACGCGCGGCGGGGCGGAGTTCAGGACGGCGCGGGCAGCGAGGGCAGCCGCGAGAGCACCGTGCCGCCCGCGAGGTCCTCCCGCGTCAGCGCGAAGGCGACGTGGTCGCGCCACCCGCCGTCGATGTCGAGGAAGCGCTCGTAGAAACCCTCGCGGCGGAAACCGAGTTTCTCCACGACCCGCAGGCTCGCCGCGTTCTCCGGCCGGATGTCGACCTCGACGCGGTGCAGGCCGACGGCGCCGAGGCAGTGGTCGGTGACCAGTGCGAGCGCGGTGGGCGTGATGCCCCGACCGGCCGCGGCACTGTCGACCCAGTAGCCGACCGTGCACGAGCGCAGCGCCCCGAACACCACGTTGGACACCGAGATCTGCCCGACCAGCTCGCCGTTGTACGTCACGACGAACGGCAACATCGTCCCGGCGCGACCCGCCCGCCGCAGCGCGCTGCACACCGCGCCCCACGCCGCGCGGGAGTTCCGCTCGGACCACGGCCGGTCGTTGGTCGGCTCCCACGGCGTGAGCCACCGCTCGTTGCGCATCCGCACCTGGCTCCACGCGGCGCCGTCGCGCCACCGCGGCGGACGGAGCGCGACGGCACCCGCGCCGAACTCGGCGGGCCAACCCGGGGCAGCGATGACGGGACTCCTCAGCGGTGCGAGAGCAGCAACGGCACGACGGTCACCCGCGAACCGGCCACCACCTCGGTCACGCTCTCGTCGATCACGACGAGACAGTTCGACGACGCCATCGACGCCAGCAGGTGCGATCCGGCCCGCCCGACCAGCGAGACGCTGTAGCCGCCGTTCGCTTCGCGGTGCAACAGTCCGCGGCGGTACTGCCGGATGCCGGCCGGGGAGTCGATGCGCTCGAGGGCGATGGCCTGCACCGAAGCGCGCTGGATCTGGTGCTTGCCGAGCAGCATCCGGATCACCGGCCGCACGAACACCTCGAACGAGACCAGCGCCGCGCCGGGGTTTCCCGGCAGGCAGAAGATCGGCGTGCGGGTGTCGCGGCTGCCGTCGGCGGTGCCGATCGTCCCGAACCCCTGGTAGCGCCCCGGATCCATGGCGACGTCCTGGAACTCGACGGTGCCGAGTTCGGACAACGCCGTGCGGACGACGTCGGAGGCGCCGTGACTGATGCCGCCGGTGGTCACGAGCAGGTCCGCCCGCAGCAGTTGCGACTCCAGGACGTCGACGAGCCGGGCGTGGTCGTCGGGGACGATGCCGACCCGGTAGGCGTCGGCGCCGGCGTCACGCGCGGCGGCGGCGACCATGTGCGAGTTGACGTCGTAGGCGTCGCCGTGCGGGATGCTGCGGCCGAGGTCGACGAGCTCGCTGCCGACCGAGAGGGTGACGACGCGGGGACGCGGCCGCACGGTCACCCGTTCGCGGCCGATGCCCGCGAGCAGGGCGATCTGCTGCGGGCCGAGCGCCGCACCCGCGCCCAGCGCGCGCTGCCCGAGCTGCAGGTCCTCGCCGGCGCGGCGGATGAACTCGCCGGAGTGCACGGGTGAGTTGATCGCGACCCGGACCGAGCCACGGTCGGTGCGGTCGGCGGGGACGACGGCGTCGGCGCCCGCGGGGATCGGCGCACCGGTGGTGATGCGCGCGGCGATCCCCGGCCCGACCCCGGTGCTGCTGCGGACGCCGGTCACGACGTCGCCGACCACGGGCAGTTCCACCGGGGCGTCGCGGGTCGCGTCGCGGGTGTCGATCGCGCGGATCGCGTAGCCGTCGGTGTCGGCGCTGTCGACCCCCGGGACCGCGACCTCGGCGTGGACGTCGTCGGCGAGCAGCAGGCCCTGGGCGTCGAGGGTGGTGAGCTCGATCGAGTCGATCTGCCCGATCGTCGCGAGGATCTCGCGCAGCTGCTCGTCGACGGTCCGGGCGCTCACGGCGTCACACCTCCGGTGCCTCCGGCGACGAATTCCGCGAGCCACGCGGCGAAAGCCGCACCGACGTCGGGGTCCTGCACGGCGAGCTGCACGCTCGAGGTGAGGTAGTCGAGCTTGGTGCCGGTGTCGTAGCGGCGGCCGGTGAACACCACACCGCGCACCGGCGTGCCCTCCGCCAGCAGGATCGCCATGGCATCGGTCAACTGGATCTCGCCGCCGCGACCAGGCTCGGTGCGCCGCAGCGCGTCGAAGATCTCCGGCGGCAGCACGTACCGCCCGATGACGGTCAAAGTGCTGGGGGCGTCGGCGGGATCGGGCTTCTCGACCATGCCGGTGACCCGGACGGTGCCCTCCTCGCTGGGTGCCGGCGCGTCCCCCTCGATCGCGACCACGCCGTAGCGCTTGGTCTCCTCGCGCGGGACGTCAGCGAGCGCCAGCACGATGCCGCCGTGCTCGGCCTGCACGTCGATCATCGGGCCGAGCAGCGGGTCGCGGGCGTCGACGAGGTCGTCGGGGAGCATCACGGCGAACGGCTCGCCGGCGCAGAACGACTCCGCCTGCGCGACGGCGTGGCCCAGTCCGAGCGGTTCGTCCTGCCGGGCCTGCTCGATGGTGGCGAGCGAGGCGGCGGCGCGGATCGCGGCCAGGCCGGACGCATCGCCCTTCTTCGCCAGCGCCGCCTCGAGGGCGGGGTCGGGGGCGAAGTAGTCCATGACGGCCTGCTTGCCCTCGGAGAGGACGAGCACGACGTCGGTGCAGCCGACCCGTGCCGCCTCCTCCACGACCAGGTGGCCGGTCGGGGTGCTGACGATGGGCAGCAGTTCCTTGGGAACCGCCTTGGTGAACGGCAGCATGCGGGTGCCCCGCCCTGCGGCCGGGATCACGGCGCGGTGGACACGAGCCCGGGACGCGGGCGCGTCAGGAGGCGTCACGTGGGCGAGACTAACGAAGGTGACGCGGAGTCCGGGCCCAGCAGCGGCATCGCGGGGCGTGGCGGACGCGAAGAACGTCCTGCGCCGCGAGCTGCTCGAGGCCCGTCAGGGCATGTCGCCCGAGCAGATCGAGGCGGCGCGAGCGGCCGTCGCCGACGCCGTGCTCGGGGAGCTGCGACCGGACGACGACGTCGTCGCCGCCTACGAGCCCCTGCGCACCGAGCCCGGTTCGATCCGGCTGCTGACGGCGCTGGTGGCCGCCGGGTGCGAGGTGATCGTGCCGCTGACGCTCCCCGATCGCGACCTCGCCTGGGTGACGTGGACGCCCACGGGGCACGGCGCCGCGCACGGGCCGGACGGCATCGCCCGCGCCGAGCTGGTCG